>JAQWAN010000039.1 GCA_028707655.1 Bacteroidaceae bacterium | reverse complement strand
GCTCATCTGTTAAATCGGTGAGCGACTTTCGAATGAACCCATCGTCATCAAAAGAGCAGATGAGATATTCAGCTAATCCCTTCTCTTGTGGATTGAGGGTTAGCTCTTGTAGCTGTTGCTTAAGCGTTTCTTGAAAGGTTACACTCTCGGAAAAAGGGATGTTTTCCGCCTGCTCTTCATTCGAGTAGTTTCTAATCTGTAACTTGTAGTCGGGTATATCGTCTTCTGTTTTATAGTCGCCCAGATCGATCTCTTGTGCGGTTAAGGTCTCCTCTTCCACAGATGGATCGGCAGGATTGAGCTCCTCTGTAGAGGATAATTCATTTTTCTCCTCTAGTGCTGGGTTGTCTAATAGTTCTGCGCGAATCTTGTTTTCGAGCTCAATGATGGGCGATTCCAGCAAACGAACAGCCATCACTTGTTGTGCAGAAAGGGTTTGTTTCTGCTGCAGTGCTTGGGTTTGTTGTTGGCGAGAATCTTGTACCATTGTGCTACGATAATTTATTGTTACAAAGTTATAGAATCCGCTAAAGTTAGCAAAGCAAATAGTTGTTTATCTGCTTTGCTAATTTTAAAAAGTCTAGTATCTAAAGCTACTTCCTCCTAGGAACTCTCTAAGAAGTGAGGTAGGTGGTATTTCGTTCACTTTGATGGTCACAAAATAGTGGATAAACTTCAGCAAGCGATGTGCTTCAGAGTATTCGGGTAGATTATTGGGTACGGTACGTAATACGGGTTCCACATAGGGACGAAGTACGGCAAATTCATAGAGGAGGGAGGAGTTGAACATGACGTCTGCATTTTCTTGAAATGGGAAAATCCATTTTCTTTCTCCTTTTTCTACACTTGGCCAACGGGAGATGGTTTCTTGTGCAGAGTAGCCGCGGTAGTTATAATCGCGGATGATACGGCGTAGTAAACGGTTGTCGGTTGTAGAGATCCAGTTATGATCATCTAAAGAGATATCGGTGAGTGTGGAGACATAGATCTTGAATTTTTTGTCGTCCGAGATATGTGGGGTAAGATCGGGGTTGAGTGCGTGAATGCCCTCTAAGATTAAGATGCTGTTTTCTTGTAGTTTGATTTTTACGCCACTCTCTTCTCGTTTACCGGTTATGAAGTTGTAGCGGGGTATCTCTACCTCTTGACCATCTAGCACCTCTTGCAACTGTTGATTGAAATAGGGGAGGTCGATGGCAGTGATGGTTTCATAATCATATTCCCCATTCTCATCTTTGGGGGTATCTACTCGATTTACAAAATAATTATCGAGTTCAATGGGAAAAGGCTTGATGCCATTAGCCATGAGTTGAACGGCTAGTCGTTTGCTGAAAGTTGTTTTTCCCGATGAGGATGGACCCGAGATAAGAATCATCTTGATTTGTCTGCCGTTGGCCATCTCATCGTGGATATGGTCGGCTATCCGACTAATCTTTTTTTCTTGTAAGGCTTCTGCTACTTTAATAATGTCGGTTGCTTTACCATCTAAACAAACATTATTCAAATCGCCTACATTACTCATCCCCATGATATCTAGCCATTTCAAATGCTCTTTGAATACGGCGTACATCTTTTCTTGCTCCACCATTGGCTCTAATTCTAATGGACTGTCTTTTTGTGGAATTCGCAGCAAGATGCCATCGTAGTAGGTCTCGATATCGAAAATCTTGATGTAGCCTGTGCTTGGTAGTAGGCAACTATAGTAATAGTCTATGGTATCGGCCAATTTGTAAAACTTGGAGTAAAGCATTCCTGACGATTCTAGTAGCTTCACTTTGTCGGGCATGTTATGCTCTTTAAAAAGTTTTACAGCCTCTTTGGTTCTGCATTCGCTCTCTTCGTAGGGAATATCTGCGGTGATAATCTCCTGCATACGGTCTCTAAGCTTATCAATCACCTCTTCTGTGATGGGTTGATGGATGTGTAGCTTGCAGAAATAACCTTTGGAGATGGCGTGCTCAAAGAGCAGGGTGCCTTCTGGATAGAGATCTTTTACCGCCTTGTATAGTACAAAACAAACAGAACGCACATAGGTACGCATACCCGAAGGATCCTGGATGTTGATAAACTCTACGTCTTTGCTTCTGAAAGCTTGGTAGTTGAGACTTTCGGTCTTGTTATTTACCCTTGCGCAGAGAGGACCATACGGTATATCTAAATTATATCCGCGATAAATATCTAAAAGAGTACTTCCGATAGGGAATTTCCTAATAATATTGTTATTTTTGCAGAATATTTGTAATTCTTGTTTCATAACTAATTGCGTTTTCGTGTGCGTTTTGTAATTGGCGGATAAAATTACTCTTAATTGTTGAATCAAAGGTACAACATACAAATTTATTATAGATGGAATATTCATTTTATGATTTTTTAAAACTCATCGGCTCTTTAGCCTTGTTCCTTTACGGAATGAAAATTATGAGTGAAGGTTTGCAAAAAGTGGCTGGTGACCGACTTCGAAAGATTCTGACCGCCATGACTTCTAACCGGATAATGGGCGTTTTTGCGGGTGTACTTATTACAGCTCTAATTCAGTCCTCTTCTGCTACAACAGTGATGGTTGTTAGTTTTGTAAACGCGGGTTTACTTAGTCTAACGCAGTCTATTGGTGTTATTATGGGAGCCAATATTGGTACCACCGTAACGGCATGGCTCATATCGCTGCTGGGCTTTAAGGTGGATGTGGCTGCTTTATCTCTGCCTCTAATGGCTGTTGGTATTCCTTTCCTCTTCTCTAATAAGAGTAGCAATAAGTCGTTTGGTGAGTTTATCTTCGGCTTTTCCTTCCTGTTTATGGGGTTGTCTATGATAAAGGCAAATGTACCCGATTTAGGTAGTAACCCGGAACTGCTTTCTTTTGTGCAGCATTATACGGATATGGGCTTTTTCTCCATTATACTATTTGTGATTATTGGGGCGCTGTTAACCCTCTTAGTACAATCCTCTTCTGCTACCATGGCTATCACCTTGGTGATTTGTGCCAATGGCTGGATCGATTGGCAATTGGGTGCTGCACTGGTCTTAGGAGAAAATATAGGAACTACTATTACGGCTAATTTTGCAGCCTTAACGGGTAATGTACAGGCCCGGCGTGCTGCATTGGCCCACTTTGTGTTTAATATGTTTGGTGTGCTTTGGGTATTGGCTTTCTTTTATCCCTTCACGAATCTAATTTCTACTTTAGTGGATTCGATAAGTGGTCAATCGAACACAGCTTTGGTTATATCGTATAAGCTTTCTGCCTTTCATACCATTTTCAACTTGTTGAATGTGGCCTTCTTAATCGGATTTGTGAATTTTATTGAAAAAACGGTATGCTCCTTTATCCGCAAAAAGGATGAAGATGAAGAATACAGACTCCGCTATATCTCTGGTGGTATATTGTCTACCTCTGAATTGTCTATCACACAGGCACAGAAGGAAACAACGCTCTTTGCGGAGCGTGTGCACCGTATGTTCCAATTGGTGCGACAACTCTTAGAGGTGACTAATGAGAATGAGTTTAACAAGCTCTTTAGTAGAATAGAGAAGTATGAAACCATTAGTGACAACATGGAGGTGGAGATAGCCAACTATTTGAACGATGTTTCGGAAGGACGATTAAGTGCGGAGGGTAAGTTGCATATCCGTACGTTGTTACGTGAGGTGACGGAGATAGAGAGTATTGGAGATAGTTGTTACAACTTGGCCCGTACCATTTACCGTAAGTTTAGTGGTAAAGATGATTTTACTGCGCAACAATATGAGCATATTCATCTTATGTTTGCATTAGCTGAAGAATCTCTTGTACAGATGCTAGCTATTCTAGAGAAGGGGAATGCACACGATGCTTCGTTTGCTAAATCCTTTAATATTGAAACGGAGATCAACAATTACAGAAATCAGTTGAAGAACCAGAATGTGTTGGATATTGATAACAAGAAATACAATTACCAGATGGGTGTGCACTATATGGATATAATTGCGGAGTGTGAGAAACTTGGCGATTATGTAGTAAATGTGGTGGAAGCCAGTACGGATGTAAAAGAAAAACGTGTATAAGTTATAAGGCATTATACGAGAAGACGACGATTGTTACATAATGGGTAATAATCGTCGTCTTTAGTTTCACATATAGGCTATTTGTAGGTGCAAAATACTCTTTTCTCTATAAAAAATAGCTATTTTTTGTGTAATCTAAAAAAGAAAAATTAATTTTGCATAAACGAAAAGAAGAATTATGGCTGATAATGCGATTCAATTATTAGATGTTGAGCAGATACTCAAACATAAGATGCCAACGAAATATCGGTACATCCCTTCTTTTTTTGTTTCTTATTTAAAACGTATCCTTCATCAGGAGGAGTTAAATACGTTTATAAAGAGTCAAAACGGAGTGGTGGGCGTTGATTTTCTAAGTGCTTCTATGACGTTTTTATCTGCTAAGGTAGAGGTGGTTGGTTTAGACAATCTCCCAAAAGATAGATGGTGTACTTTTGTCTCTAATCATCCTTTGGGTGGACTAGATGGTGTATCACTGGGCTATGTGCTGGGTAATCATTATCAGGGAAAAATTAAATATCTGGTTAATGATATGTTAATGAATGTGGCCAATCTTGCCCCTTTGTTTGTACCTGTTAATAAGGTGGGAGCTCAGTCGCGGCATTTCCCACAGGTTGTAAAAGCAACTTTCGATTCGGAAAATCATATCTTGATGTTTCCTGCCGGACTTTGTTCGCGTAAAACGAATGGAGTGATTAAAGATTTAGAATGGAAAAAAACGTTTGTGGTAGAGAGTATTCGCTCGAATCGAGTGGTTGTTCCTATCCACTTTGAAGGGAAAAATTCAAATCGCTTTTACCGATTGGCTAATATTTGTAAGTTCCTTGGTATTAAGGTTAATATTGCCATGTTGTATTTGGTAGATGAGATGTTTAAAAATAGAAACCAGACATTCAAAATAACAATTGGAAAACCAATTGATTGCAAGATGTTTGATTCCTCAAAAAAAGCTCAACAATGGGCGGAATATGTTAAAGATATTGTATATAAACTATAAAAAAGATAAATGTCTGTTGTATGGAAGATATTATAGAACCAATTAGTATAGATGTTCTTAAAAGTGAACTCACTGAAGATAAGTTGCTTAGAAGAACAAATAAGAGCAATAATGAGATTTATATTATTACGCACCATGATTCACCCAATGTAATGCGTGAAATTGGCCGCTTGCGTGAAGAGGCTTTTCGTGCTGGTGGTGGAGGTACGGGCTTGTCTGTTGATATTGATGATTTTGATACCATGGAAACGCCCTACAAACAACTCATTGTCTGGGATCCGGAGTCGGAACATATATTAGGGGGTTATCGCTATTTATTAGGCACGGATGTTATCTTTGATGAGGAGGGCAAACCGATGACTGCTACTTCTCATATGTTTAATTTCTCGGAGAAGTTTATAAAAGATTATTTACCAACTACAGTGGAGCTGGGTCGATCGTTCGTTACGGTTGGCTATCAATCGAGTCGTTCGGGGTCGAAGGGCTTATTTGCTCTAGATAATTTGTGGGATGGGCTAGGTGCTTTAACCGTTATTATGCCCTCTGTGAAATATTTCTTTGGTAAGATGACTATGTATCCCACTTACCATAAAAAGGGTAGAGATATGATTTTGTATTTCTTGAATAAACATTTTCATGATGACGAATCGCTAATCACTCCCATTAAACCGCTGGAATTGGAAACCGATGATAGCGAGCTAAGTGCTCTTTTTTGTAAAGAGCATTTTAAGGAGGATTATCTTATCTTGAATAGAGAGGTTAGAAAGCTTGGCTACAACATACCACCCTTAGTGAATGCTTATATGGGACTATCTCCTACCATGCGTATGTTTGGTACGGCTATCAACTATGGCTTTGGTGATGTGGAAGAAACGGGCATCCTTATTGCGGTAGACGAGATACTAACTAATAAACGTATTCGCCATATTGAAACTTTTGTAAAGGAACACCCAGAATCGTTGCATTTTTCTTCGGCTTCTGGATCCTCTAATATCCTGATCCCTATTAAGAAATAGAGAGGGTACGATAAACAGAAAAGGCTGCTTCTATATTTATAGAAGCAGCCTTTCTTGTTCTTGAGCTTTTGGATTGTCCCTCTATGGAGTGGGTACAAAAAAAAGATGCTCTATACAAGAGCATCTTTTTTTATTCTTTTGAATTGCTTATTTTACAATTGTATCTACTGCAAATTTAGAAAATTCAAGGTCGTTCATTGCTTTCTCAGCTAATGAAGCGTCCATAGCTACAGCTTTCTTTAAGTTAGTAGTAACCATAGTAGAGTTGTTTGTTCTAGCACCTAATACAGCTGTTAAATAAGCTGTGTAAGCGTCTGGAGCATCTACATTACTAAGTGTTGCTTTTGCTTTGTTGTAGTCTTTAGAAAGGATTTGAGCGATAGCTGCACTGTTTGATTTTGTATCACCAAATGCGTTGCAAGCTTTCTCATAGTTACCTTGTTTGATGTAAAGATTTCCTAAAGCTTCGTTTAAGCCTTTTGCACCAGCAGCTTTTGCTAAATAAGTTTCAGCAGCATCTACGTTGTTTTCAGCTAAAGCAATTAAACCTAAGTTCATGTTTACCTCTGGAGAAGCAGCATTCATAGAAGCAGCTTTCTTAGCCATGCTCTTAGCTGTTGCCATATCACCATTGTTATAAGCAAGACCAGATAAGTTGTTATAAGCACGGAAATCGTTAGGGAACATGCTAGTTGCTTTGGTATAGATAGCTGTTTTCTCGTTTACATTGTTAGTTAATGTAGCAGCATAAAGTAATTCCTCTACATTAAGTTGTGCAGGATCTTCTTTTACACATTGTGCAATCTCAGCGTCTGATTTACCAATCAAATCGTAGTTCAATGTTAAACGTGAACGTCTTAGTTGTGGAAGAATCTCATCTGCTAATGTTTTGTAAACAGCAGAAATGTTTCTGATCTCTGTTTCTCTTTGCTCTGGATCTTGGTACATAGAAAGAACGCGAAGAATCAAATCTTTGTCTTGGATGTTAGATTTAGAAACTAACTCTTGGAAACCGTCCCAGTCTTCTGATGTGTATTTAGCATCTACTGTTGTTTCAATTTTGGCTTTCTTTAAGTTCTTGTTCAAATATTTCTCTGCACTAGCCTCACGACCTTTAGCTAAACGCGTGTTCAAATCTACTGCACCCTCTGGAGAAGCGTAAGCAGAAATCTCAATGTTGTTTAGTTGTTTGTTTTTTGTGTCAGCATTAATCTCTTTTGCAGCTTCGTTAAACTCTTTAAGAGATTCTGATTTCAATTGGCTATAGCGAACATTTGTTGTATTTACTAGATACATGATGTTTGCTTCTTTAGCTTGTTTGATGATGCGTTGGAAAGCATCTTGTGCAACAGCTGTTGCAGAATGTTCTACAGTTTGATTTACTAATTCAGAAGTAGCGATAACACCATCTGCAATCTTAACTGCTGGTATTTCTACCTCTTTTTTGCCAATCTTAGCTTTGAACTCTAGGTATAATTCTGATTTTTCCATTGCAGGAACATATGCAAAATTAGCCTTGATGGTGTAATTACCACCTGTTTTGTAGATAACAGTTTGTCCGTTGCCTTCAATTTTTTCACCTTGGAAAGTAGCAGATTCAGCTCTTGCTTCTCCACCGTCCCATTTCAAAACAGGAGTTACTTCAACTACAGCTTTTTTCTTAAGGTACTTTTCTGGGAATGTTCCGTTGATTGTAACAGGTACATTGCCAGCTACTGCTTCAAGAACTTGAGGAGTGGTAGTAAAATACTCCGGAGATAATTTTCCTAATTTACCGCATGATGCCACGATAACTAATGCCATAAGGATGGGCAGGTACAATTTTTTAATCATAATAAATAATTTAATTATAACAGAATACTAAAATTTCTTATTTTAGAAGTTCGCCGTTTTAGGGCAAACAGTTTTTGCAAAGATATTAATTTTTTGTCGGTAACATGAAAAAAAGTGTAAAAAAACGTTGCCCTTTATCTTTTTCGAATAATTTCTTCTTTTTTTGCTACAAATGGCACGCTATAAGGAGTATATCTTGGTTTTAAGTTCTCTTTTTGTTTCATTTTTCTAGTCGCGAGCTGTGCTGGTAGTGCAGTGGTCAATCTGGTTGCGCGGATGGTGCATCAGAATCTCTTCGCGCAGCATGTTTCGGTCGAGATGGGTGTAGATTTCTGTTGTGGTAATAGACTCGTGTCCTAGCATACACTGGATAGCACGTAAATTAGCCCCTCCCTCTAGTAAATGGGTAGCAAAGGAGTGTCGAAAGGTATGTGGACTGATATTTTTCTTTATCCCAGTTAAACTAGCATATTCTTTGATAAAATGAAAGACCATGATACGCGATAGACTACTCCCTCTACGATTAATAAACACAAAATCGTTATAAGCGGGCTTTATCTCTAGTTGATTTCTATCGATAAAATAGTTCGTTAGTTCTTTGATACCACGCTCTGAGATCGGTATTAAACGCTGTTTGTTGCCTTTTCCTTCTACCTTGATAAACCCATCTTCGAGATATAAATCGGACATCTTTAGTTCAATCAGCTCGGAAACACGTAGACCACAACTGTAGAGTACTTCGAGCATGGCGCGGTTGCGTTGTCCCTCTTTTTTACTTAGGTCGATAACGCCGATAATTTGGTCTATTTCCTCGATAGATAACACCTCGGGTAGGTGTAGGCCAATGGCGGGCATCTCTAATAATGCAGTAGGATCTACCGCAATATATTCATCTAACAGCAGGTAGTGATAGAACGATTTAATGCCTGAGATGATGCGTGCCTGTGAACGGGCGTGGATGCCTATGCTGTGTAAATGGGCCAGAAACTGATGAAAATCAGTGGTTTTAGCAGTTATAATGTCTATCTCTTCGTCTTGAAAAAAGGAGAATAGTTTCATTAAATCTTGTTTATAAGCCATTCGTGTGTTCTTCGAAAGGGCTTTTTCTAGTCGTAAATATTGCTGGTAATGCTGCATTAATGAAGCATTTACTTGCCTATTATTCACTGATTTTGTAAAATTATTCATTTCTTTTTTCATATCTTTGCCCACGAAAGATTCTACTCACAAAGGTATAAAAATATTTAGTTTTGACGCGTATGAAGCTGCAAATTATTAACGGACCTAATTTAAATTTATTAGGCGTAAGAGAACCCTCTATCTATGGAAAGTGTTCTTTTGATTCTTACTATCAGTCTATTCAATCTGCTTACCCCTCTATTGATTTTGATTATTTTCAATCCAATAGCGAAGGTGCTTTGATTGATAAGTTGCACGAAGTAGGTTTTCAAGTAGATGGGATTGTGTTGAATGCTGGTGCGTATACACACACCTCTGTTGCTTTGTATGATGCCATTAAAGCTATCTCCTCTCCAGTGATTGAGGTGCACCTCTCTAATGTGCACCAAAGAGAAGCTTTCCGCCATGTCTCCTTACTATCGGCCGCCTGTAGAGGCGTTATTGCTGGGTTTGGTATGGATTCCTATCGATTGGCGGTGGAAGCTTTTGTTAGTAATAAAGAATAGTAATAGAATTTTTAATGTAAAATTTATGAGAAAACAAACAAAAATAGTTGCTTCTATCTCCGATCTACGTTGCGAAGTTTCTTTTATCAAGGAGCTGTATGATGCAGGTATGAACGTAGTTAGAATGAATACGGCCCATGCCTCGCGCGACGGGTTTGAAAAGATAATAGCTAACGTTAGAGAGGTGTCCAATAAGATTGCTATATTAATTGACACCAAGGGACCAGAAATTAGAACAACACAGTTAGCGGAGCCGATTACTTATGTTGCTGGCGACCGCGTAAGAGTGGTGGGTCATCCAACACAAGAAACGGTGTACGATTGTATTGCTGTGAGCTATGAGGATATTCACAAAGATGTGTTAGTGGATGGACGTTTGCTTATCGATGATGGCGATTTGGAGCTTAAAGTGGTGGAGAAAGATGGCGATTCATTGATCTGTATTGTGCAGAATGATGGCACTTTAGGTAGTAAGAAAAGTGTAAACGTACCGAATGCACGTATTAACCTACCCTCCTTAACGGGAAAAGATAGAAATAATATTCTATATGCTATTGAAAAGGATCTTGATTTTGTGGCGCACTCTTTTGTTCGTAACAAACAGGATGTATTGGATGTGCAAAAGATATTGGATGACCACAACAGTCCAATCAAAATTATTGCTAAAATAGAGAACCAAGAGGGTGTAGACAATATTGATGAGATTCTAGAGGTGGCTTATGGTGTGATGGTGGCACGTGGTGATTTAGGTATTGAGGTGCCTCAGGAGCGTATCCCAGGTATCCAACGTATGCTGATTCGTAAATGTGTGCTAGCTAAGAAACCGGTGATTGTGGCTACGCAGATGTTGCATACCATGATTAAGAATCCTCGTCCTACACGTGCAGAGGTAACGGATATTGCAAATGCTATCTATTACCGTACCGATGCATTAATGCTAAGTGGCGAGACAGCTTATGGTAAATATCCTGTACAAGCGGTTAAAACGATGGCTACTATTGCTGCACAGGCTGAGTTGGATAAGAGCTCGGAGAATGATATTCGTATCCCTTTGACTGCAGAAGCCGATGTGACCTCCTTTTTAGCTAAACAGGCAGTAAAATCGACACAGAAACTAAATATACGTGCTATTATAACGGATAGCTATTCTGGTAAAACGGCACGTTGCGTGGCTGCTTTTAGAGGAAAATATACGGTGCTTGCTATGTGTTACAATGAACGAACCATGCGTTTGATGGCTTTGTCTTATGGCGTTTTACCTATCTATTTGGAGGAAAAAGAGAATGCACAGGCCTATTTCTTTGCTGCACTCGATTTACTAAAAGCACAAGGACGTATTGCGGACGAAGATTTAGTGGCTTACCTAAGTGGTGGTTTTGGCGAAGGTGGTGGTACTACTTTCTTAGAACTTAACAACGTGGGAAAAATTATTGAACAATCTAAAAAATATCTACTGCCTAGTTTTACAGAAAAATGATAGCGGACAACGAATTGTTAGAGGAGTATATATTGCAGCATATTGACGATGAAGGCGACTATTTACGGGCGCTGTATCGCGATACACATATCAAGCTGCTTCGTCCTAGAATGGCTTCTGGTCACCTCCAAGGTCGTATGCTCAAGATGTTTGTACAAATGATTCGTCCAAAGCAATTAGTGGAGATTGGTACGTATAGTGGTTATTCGGCTCTATGTATGGCCGAAGGATTAGAAGCGGGAGCTATGCTTCACACTTTTGAGATAAATGATGAACAGGAGGATTTTACACGGCCTTGGCTAGAGGGTTCAGCCTATGCAGACCAGATAAAGTTTTATATTGGCGATGCGTTAGCGCTTATCCCGGATATGGATATACAGATTGATATGGCTTT
>JAQWAN010000266.1 GCA_028707655.1 Bacteroidaceae bacterium | reverse complement strand
ATAGCGGGTCGACAGGCTATTCGTTTGGACCGCATCTGCATTTTGAGTTGCGTAAGAATGGTACGGATGTGTTGATTGACCCTTTGTTGTTCTTTAAAAACAAAATAAAAGATACTCGCCCACCTAAGGTGAAGGCTATTGCTGTTTATCCGAGAGAAACGGGTATGGTCAATAATTCAGATAAGACGTTGGTGATAAGGCCTAATGCATCTAAAAAAAATGAACCCATAAAGGCATGGGGCGAGATTGGATTGGGTATTGAGGCTTACGACTATATGAATGATGTGCATAATAAGTATGGCATTCATTCGCTCTCTTTAACGGTGGATGGTAAGGAGATTTATAGCCATTTGCTCGATTCTATTCACCTGACACAAAACCGAACAATTAATGCGTGGGTGGATCAGAGTTTACGTACTAGGGGGTATTGGATAATGCGCTGCTTTAAGTTGCCAGGAAACGATTTGCCTTTTTTGAAAACAACTGCACAACGAGGACTCTTTACTATCGATGAGGAGCGCCCTTATGCTGTGGTGTTTACCTTGAAAGATGCGTTTGGCAATAGCGAGGTATACCGCTGTACGATACAAGGAAAGAAGCAACAGGTGCAACACAAGCGTGCGCCCAATGCGGTTTATCTTCCTTGGGATAAGAAAAATGCCATTCATATGGATGGGTTTGCTATGGTGCTACCTGAAAAAACATTGTACGATAATGCTTGGATAGTGCCGGAGATTAGGGTGGATGCTACGGGTGATACTATTTATCATATTAGTGATGCGCCTGTGATGCTTGGCTCTTCTAAGTTGTTGGCACTCCGTATCCCCGAGGCTTGGCGCTCGCAAGTGGATAAATGTTATATTGCTCGTGTTAACAAAAAGGGAAGAAAATCGAGCTGCGGTGGCAAAGAGTGGCAGGGATGGTTGACTACACGTGTGGGCTCGCTAACCTCTTTTTCTGTGGCAAGAGACTTGAATGCTCCGCGCATAACTGCTATTCAACCTAATAAATGGAGTAAACGAAATAAGCTGGTCTTTAAATTATCGGACAAGGAAACAGGAATTTCTAGTTATTCGGGACAGATTGATGGAAAATTCTATCTATTTTCGTACAGTTACAAAACACGATTGCTCACGGCTAAACTCTCTAGTAAACGATTGAAGCGAAATAGTAAACATAAATATGAGATTACTGTGGTGGATGGTCGTGGCAATAAAACAATTAAAAGCGGTCTATTTAGATGGTAAGTATAAAAATGATTGATAAAACAAATATGAGAAAAAGAAATTATGTCTTGTTATTGCTGCTATGCTGCATGGGAACAACGGCTATGGCGTGTACCAATTTAATAGTGGGAAAAAATGCATCGGTAGATGGATCGACCATGATTACCTATTCGGCGGATGCCTATGGTATGTTTGGTGAGTTATATCATTACCCTGCAGCAGTATATCCCAAGGGAACCATGATGGATATCCGTGAATGGGATACGGGTAAATATCTTGGACAGATTAAACAGGCACCGAAAACTTATAACGTGATTGGAAACATGAACGAGTATCAAGTGTCTATCGCAGAGACTACTTTTGGTGGACGACCAGAATTGGTGGATTCTACGGGTATACTCGATTACGGAAGCTTGATATATATCGCTCTACAACGATCGACTACGGCTAAGAAGGCTATTGAGGTGATGACTGATCTTGTAAAAGAATATGGCTATTGTAGTTCTGGTGAATCTTTTACGATTGCTGACCCAAATGAGGTATGGGTGCTGGAGATGTTAGGAAAAGGACCTGGCGTACGTGGTGCTGTATGGGCTGCTGTACGTATCCCCGACGATTGTATCTCGGCACATGCTAACCAATCTCGTATCCGTCAGTTTGCACAATATGGAAAAGAGAATTGCTTGTTCTCATCGGATGTGATCTCTTTTGCACGTGAGAAGAATTATTTTTCAGGATTAAATAAGGATTTTAGCTTTGCTGATGCTTATGCGCCCCTAGATTTTGGTGCCTTGAGATATTGTGAAGCACGTGTGTGGAGCTTCTTCCGTATGTTTAATCCGGAGATGGATGCTTATCTATCTTATGTAAAGGGTACCTCGTCTGAGCCAATGCCACTTTATATTCGACCTGTTAATAAATTATCCGTAGAGGATTTATCGCATGCAATGCGAGATCATTATGAGGGCTCTGCACTCGATTTTACAAACGATATTAGCGCTGGACCATTTGCTTCGCCTTATCGTCCTTCTCCTTTATCAACCAAAGTGGGGGATAAGACCTTCTTTAATGAACGACCTATCTCTACGCAACAGACAGCTTTTACCTTTGTAGCACAGATGAGAGATTTCTTACCTAACTATGTGGGTGGTGTGTTGTGGTTCGGACTAGATGATGCAAACATGACGGTCTATACACCTGTTTATTGTTGTACCGATAAGGTGCCTACTTGCTATGATGGACGTGTAGCGGATGCGTTAACCTTCTCTTGGGAATCCTCTTTCTGGGTGTTCAACTGGGTGTCTAATATGGTGTATCCCTACTATAGTAAGATGATTGGTGATGTCAGAAAGGTACAATCGCGCTTGGAAACAACGTATCATACGTCGCAAAAAGGGGTAGAGAGTATTGCACTGGAAAAATTTAAAGTGGACCCAGTGGATGCAAAGAGATATTTGACCTCTTACTCTATTAATGCGGCACAAACAGCTGTGGATGCATGGAAACATTTAGGCGAGTTCTTAGTGGTAAAACATTG
>JAQWAN010000265.1 GCA_028707655.1 Bacteroidaceae bacterium | reverse complement strand
TTTCGTGCTAAAGATATTGCTGTAGATAATAAGGTGAATGTATTTGTTACTAACGCCCTATTTAGTACCATCACCAATGCTAATTTCGATAAAGAGAGTATCTTAGCTCGTATAGATGAGGCACTCCTTTTACGTGATGAATTAGTTGCAATTGCTGCCAAAGAGGGTGTTTCACTTCCTGTTATTGACGAGTTGACTTGGAACAAGTCGGTGAGTGATATGGAAGAAAAAGCACTTACTGTAGGTGTCTTGCGAGAGAAAAATGAAGACGCTCGCTCTTTAAAAGAATTAACTATCTATGGTTTAAAAGGTTTAGCAGCTTATCTAGAACATGCTATGCGTTTGGGCAAAGATGATGTGTCTTTACATGTGTTTACACAACGTGCTATTTCTGATATGACCGTTAAAGATTTATCTGTAGATGAACTAGTAGCTCTAACCCTTGAGACAGGTTCTATGGGTGTAAAAGGTATGGCTTTATTGGATAATGCAAATACCACATCTTACGGAAATCCAGAGATTACAGAGGTTAATCTTGGTGTTCAAAATCGTCCAGGTATCTTGATCAGTGGTCACGACTTGAAGGACATGGAGCAGTTACTAGAGCAAACAGAAGGAACAGGTGTAGATGTATATACCCATAGTGAGATGTTGCCTGCTCATTATTACCCAGCATTCAAGAAATACAAACATTTTGTAGGAAACTATGGTAATTCTTGGTGGAAACAACGCGAAGAGTTTACTACCTTTAATGGTCCTATCCTATTTACAACCAACTGTATTGTTCCTCCACTTTCTACTTCTACTTACATCGGTCGTATGTACACCACCAATGCCTCTGGCTATCCTGGTTGTAAACATATCTTACCAGATGCAAATGGACAAAAAGATTTTTCAGCTATCATTGAACAAGCTAAAACATGTGCCTCTCCTACGGAGATAGAGACAGGAACCATTATTGGTGGTTTTGCACATAACCAAGTATTAGCTTTGGCAGATAAGATTGTAGATGCCGTTAAATCGGGTGCTATCAAGAAATTTGTAGTGATGGCTGGTTGTGATGGCCGTATGAAGAGTCGTAACTATTATGAAGACTTTGCTGCTGCTTTACCACATGATACTGTTATCTTAACAGCTGGATGTGCTAAATATCGTTATAATAAACTTAAATTGGGCGATATCGGTGGTATACCACGTGTGTTAGATGCTGGACAATGTAACGATAGTTATTCTCTAGTGGTGATTGCTTTGAAACTAAAAGAGGTATTTGGTTTAGAAGATGTAAATGATCTACCTATTGCTTATAACATCGCATGGTATGAACAAAAGGCGGTTATTGTTTTGTTAGCATTATTAAGCCTAGGTATCCAAAAAATTAATTTAGGACCAACACTTCCTGCTTTCTTATCGCCTGCCGTAGCCGATGTACTAGTATCTGCTTTTGGTTTGAGCCCTATTGGAACAGTAGAAGAGGATCTTAAAAAATTAGGAATAGCGTAGTATTAAACCGTTATAGATTAGATATAGGAGTAACCACACTACCATCTTTGCACCACATTAGGTGTAAGATGTGTAGTGTGGTTACTTTTTTTTTAGGGGAAGCGTTTTTAACATTATCCTTTCTGGCTATCTCTTTGTTTGTTCTTTGCTTTACACTATCTTTGTGAAAACAGAAGCATTGATATATGAAAATAGAAGCGAAAAAAAAGAGACGAATAGCTTTAGGCTGTATCGTTTTGTTAGTCACCTTTTTATCCGGTACATTTCTCACCCGTGCTGGTCAGCAGTGGTCGAATATTGTGGAGTTAGTAGGACTTTCCATCGGTTCCATCCTTGTGATTTCTGCTTTCTTTAAAGAAAGAGAGACGCCACGTGTCATTGAGGATGCCAAAAAAAGAAGCATTGTGAGTCTGTTATATCTTTTTGGGATACTCATCGGTGTGGCATCTATTCCGCTCTCTTTGTCCTTAGGAGTGGAGCGTCGTTCAGAGGCACTAACCTATAGCGCCTTTCTTCTTATTGCTATGGTAATCTGTATACTAACTGCTGTTGTATTAACCTATAAATGGTCAAAACGCAAGCCTTAAAAAACTTTTTTACGTGTGTCGTTTAATATTACCACGTATCATATCTACTAAAAAGTAGGCTTACAATAAAGACTAAAAACCAGCTAAAAACAACTCTTCTGTTGTTCTTAGCTGGTTTCTTAGATAGCGTTCTTCCTTTAGAACCCAGTAGAGATGGGTTGCATGCGGAAGGTAAAGCTATAACTGTTGTATGGTATTCTATATTTAGGGTCTGGCAATGCGCCCCAACTATCAATACAGCCTAATCCCATCTGCACTTTGTCTATACATAAATTGGTATAATCTGCTTTTTTAAGGAAGGCAGTGTGACGTTGCTCTTTTTTGTTTCCATCGTCTAAGCTTTCTATAGAGTAGTGTAGAGCAGAGGCAGAGAAGGGGGCTTCAGAAACAAATGCTAAACCTTTACCACCTCTATTTACCTGTTTCCACCATCGTATGTCTGTTTTGTTCCCAGTCTCTTGTGGACGAATATAGGGGTAAAACTGTTCTTCAGCTGTTAGTGAATAGATACCTAAGAAAGCTGAATTATTTCTATCTACATAGTTCTCTATTGGACCTCTGCCGTAAAAGATGCTTCTATCCATTTCATAAGGCAGTTGTATTTGCATACCAAAACGGTAAAGATTGGCTACCTTCTTCCCCTTTGTAGCTGTTAGTTGCTGTGTAACAAGTACCGCCCCCTCATTGTTTAT
>JAQWAN010000264.1 GCA_028707655.1 Bacteroidaceae bacterium | reverse complement strand
GTGTAGCCGCAATCTTCTACAAAACATTTTACATAATTGGGTTGTTGTTAGCCACTAACCATCATGCTGGTAGCAGCTCCCATAGAGATGCCATGTACCACCATGTTTGTATCTCCTCCAAACAGGGTGTTGCTTAGTTGCATCCAGCGCATAACATCTAATCGGTCTAACCATCCCATCTGAATATGTGTGCCACCACTTGTTCCTGCATAACGTAGATCGGGTAGTAAAACATTAAAGGCTAAATCGTGGTTGTATAAATAGCCTATCATAAGCATGCGAATAGCATTATCTTGATACCCGTGTACAATAACAGCTACCTTTTTGGTGGCTTTAGCAGCCCTTATATAATAGGCATGTAGAGCTACATCACCATCGTATATGGTGGTGTCTCTTAGTGCATTGGCTTGTTGAAGACTATCTATCCAAGTGCCAACAAAAGGATATTCATGGTAGATATAGTGGTAAGAACCCTGTATCTCTTTTCCTCTATGATTGGAGCGTAAAGCATAATTGAGTAGGAATAGGCCACTCGCACCTAACAGCGTAAGGGCGATGCAGCCGGTGATTAATCCTACGCGTAGTACCTTACCTCGTTTCATTTATTCCATATTTCCCAAGCTGCAAGTGCTTGGCGTTCTAGCATTTCGAGTCCGTTTTTTGTTGTAGCTCCCTGTTCGATGCCCTGTTGTAAGAATTGGGTTATACTGGGGTTGTAGATTAAATCGTAGAGAAGGTGTGTGCTGTTAATAGCGGCGTAAGGAATGGGTGGCATTTCTTTTATATGTGGGTGCATGCCAAGTGGGGTGCAGTTTACTATAACCGTATGCTCCTCTATTATTTCACGGGTTAGCTCTTCGTAAGATAGTTCTCCCTCTTTGGGATGTCTAGAAACTAAGGTGGGGACTATCTCAAGCGAGCGTAGTACATGGGAAACCGCTTTACTAGCGCCACCTGTGCCAAGAATAAGTGCTTTTGTGTGTTGGGGTTGCAGCAATGGTTGAATCGATTGTTGGAACCCGATGATATCGGAGTTATAACCAATTAATTTGATCTCTTCTTTCTCATGAATCACTTTTACCACATTAACAGCTCCAATAGTAGCAGCTTCTGCATCTATATCAAAAAGATAGGGGATAACTGCTTCTTTATAGGGGATGGTAACGTTAAAACCTTTTAGGTTAGGTTGTTGTAATAGCTCTTTTAACTCTTTTATAGCAGCTATTTCAAAATTAAGATAGCATGCATCAATAGCTTCTTCTTTAAATTTTTTAGTGAAGAAATCTTTCGAAAAAGAATGTCCCAAGGGGCAACCGATTAATCCAAATGTATCCATAATTAAGTTTGATAACGTTATGTGCGAAACCTTTTATCCGTTTCGCACATAATTGTTGATTATTTATTTTTCAAATAGTTGTTTACGTTGGTCTCTATACGTTGGGCTAAATTGTCATTGTTAGCTTTTACAAATGGCTTTCCTACAATCTGTTCGTATAGTTCTATGTATCTACTAGACACACTCTCTATATAGGCTTCTGTCATCTCAGGCATCACATCCTCTTTTTTGCCCATAAAATGGTTCTCAATGAGCCATTGGCGTACAAATTCTTTCGAGAGTTGACGTTGAGGCATTCCTTTCTCAAAATTTTCTTGGTAAGTTTTAGCATAGAAGTAGCGCGAAGAGTCGGGGGTATGTATCTCATCAATTAAATAAATCTTCCCCTTGTTTTTACCAAACTCATATTTGGTGTCTACCAAGATAAGTCCCTTTTCTTCTGCCATTTGGGTGCCTCTCTCAAATAAAGCATAGGTATACTTCTCTAGTTGTTCATAGTCTTCTTGACTAACAATGCCTTGTGCTATAATCTCCTCTTTGGTGATGTTTTCATCGTGTCCCTCATCTGCCTTAGTGGTGGGGGTAATGATGGGGGTGGGAAATTTCTGGTCCTCTTTCATACCATCGGGAAGGGGTATGCCGCATAAACATCTGTTACCCTTTTGATATTCTCTCCATGCACTACCTGTGCGGTATCCGCGGATAATCATTTCCACTCTAAAGCCTTCGCATTTTAAGCCAACCGTAACCATTGGATCAGGAGTAGCTAGTTTCCAGTTGGGAACAATGTCTGCCGTGGCATCTAGAAAAGTTGTAGCAATCTGATTGAGCATTTGTCCCTTGTACGGAATACCCTTAGGTAGCACTACGTCAAATGCTGAGATTCGGTCGGTCGCGATCATTACTAATAGGTCATTATCGATGTAGTATACATCGCGCACTTTTCCGTGATAAACTTGTTGTTGTCCAGGAAATTGAAAATCTGTTTTTGTTAACGCTTTACTCATAATATGTTTGTGTTGATTGAGATGGCTATTGAAAACGAATATTTCTTTGCATTGTCATCGCGAGCTACAATAGCTAGCTTGGGATAGGACAATTTGATTTCCCGACAAAATTAATCAATCGTTTTTAATTGCTCGTATTGATTTCGCGTTTTTTGCATAAAAAAATTCTTTTAGGCACTAAAAATTGAATTACCTTTGCAGCTAGAAAGTAGAAACGACAAAACATAGAAGAAAAAGATAGATGAAAAGATATTTTATGAAACTAGCCTACGATGGCAGCAATTATCATGGATGGCAAAAGCAACCCAACGGGAGTAGTGTACAAGAGACAGTAATGCAGGCTCTATTTACCTTTCTCCGTCAATCTATCTTGGTGGTAGGAGCGGGTCGTACCGATGCTGGTGTGCATGCCTCGTGTATGATTGCTCATTTTGATTATG
>JAQWAN010000263.1 GCA_028707655.1 Bacteroidaceae bacterium | reverse complement strand
TCTTTTTCCATAATCCCATCCAAAACCAATGGAAAAAGTGCCCATACCTCCAAAGAAATGAATCTTGGAATATGCTGGCATAAGCTCATTCCAGAACTCTTTACTTCGGTTTAAATGCTTTTCATAAATGATTGTACCATAGCGGTTTTCTTTTTCTTCTGACCGTTGATTGGCAAATGATGCAGATTGGTTCAGAAAAAACAGGAATAAAAAAACTATTCTAAAAGTGGACCAATTCATAAGTGTAAGTGTTGTCAGGGTTAATGGTAAAAATCATATAGGTTCGTTCGTGTATAGCATCGCATCCATAATATAGGACGCCATCGTCAAAAAGGTCTCTAATACTCCAATGGTGGGTATGAGCATGTAAACAAAAGAGGGGATTGTTATATTGATGGATGTAATACTCAAAAACTTTATTCACATTGTTATTGAAGATTCTATCAAAAGGGGGTACATGCATGATAACAATGCTGTTTTCATAGGGGTTCTCTTCTTGTGTTATTGTTTCTTCTATAAAAGAGAAGTTTGGAATGTCTCTAGAATAATCGTTGTCTAAGGCGTTCGTATTCAGGCAGACAAACTTACTTTTCCCTGCCATAAAGGTGAAGTCTGGATCTCCAAAAATAGCTCTAAAGGCTTCTTCTCCATTCCCTAAATAATCATGGTTCCCAATAGCAACTACATATGGTACATGTAATCCATTAAGAATATCTCGCTGCCATATAAATTCTTTTGTAGCTCCAAAATCACTAATATCTCCACCGTGGATAACAAAATCAATATCATCTCTAAGATTAATGGCATTCACAAAATCGGCTGTTTCATCATACCATCGCTGTGTATCCCCCATAAAAACGAATCGAATGACTTCCTTGTCTTTGCAGGCCTCTGTTATTCTTTTACTGTTTTTCTTGTTTATGTTTCTTTCTCCTGTAATATGTACATCATAGGGGTGACTTTCAAACATTTCGCAACTGCTAATTAGGGATGCAATTATAAACAAAGAAATAAGTACTTTGTAATTCTTTATCATGATATTTTAAATATAACGTATTACTATGCTTTCCTTTTGCAAACCTCAGAAAAAGTAATGGTATGAGCAAGACTTTTAAGCAAAGACAATGTATTTATGTATTTATTATCATTTAAATGAGGTGCATTCTTTCAATGCATTCTAATAAAGCTGCAAAATATTCGTAATAACCTAATATTTAATTAGTTAAAAATATTTTATACCTGTTATTTTGGCATATAAAAAGGAAATCTAATCGATTTATGGGGTAGTGATAAACAATTATTAATACTATTAAGATAAAGTTTAAGGATCGCAAACTGCGTTAATATGCAATTAATTTATTATATTTGCAAACCAAATGATGATAAATAGACGTTTAAAGTGTAAATATGTAAGTTTTATGAATAAATATCAACCTTTCCAGACAGGACTTTATAATTCGGAAAACGAGCATGACGCTTGTGGAGTGGGCATGTTAGTGAATATCCACGGTAATAAATCGCATACCATAGTTGATGATGCGCTCAAGGTGTTAGAAAACATGACACATCGTGGTGCAGAGGGTGCGGATAAGAAATCGGGCGATGGTGCCGGTATTTTAGTACAGATTCCCCACGAATTTATCCTTTTACAGGGAATACCTGTTCCCGAAAAAGGAATGTATGGCACTGGTTTAGTTTTTCTTCCTAAAGTGGAAGCGGAACAGGCCATTTACTTAACCATTATTGAAGAGGAGTTGGCGAGCGAGCAACTTACCCTACTCAAAGTGAGAGATGTGCCTACCTGCTCAGCCGTTTTAGGACACGATGCAGCGGCTAGCGAACCGGTTATCAAACAGATTTTTGTAACTGGATTTAGAGAGGCTGCCGATGCGGACCGAATGTTGTATGTGGTGCGTAAACGTATTGAAAACAGAGTGAATCAGTTAAAAACAGCAACAAAAGGGGACTTTTATATGGTTTCTCTTTCCTCTAAAAATATTGTTTATAAGGGCATGTTATCGTCGTTACAGTTACGCGAATATTATCCCGATTTGACAAATAAATATTTCACCACTGGATTGGCTTTGGTACATTCTCGTTTTAGTACGAATACGTTTCCTCGATGGTCGTTGGCACAACCTTTTCGTTTGTTAGCACACAATGGAGAGATTAACACTATTCGTGGTAATAGAGCTTGGATGGAGGCTAGAGAGCGTGTCCTCTCTTCTGATAAGTTAGGGGATGTAAAAAAGGTTTCACCTATCCTTCAAGAGGGTATGAGTGATAGTGCTTCGCTGGATAATGTGTTAGAATTTTTGTTGATGTCTGGTTTGAGCCTTCCACACGCTATGGCGATGTTGGTGCCCGAATCGTTTGATGAGAAGAACCCAATTAGTGAAGACCTGAAAGCTTTTTATGAATATCATTCTATTTTGATGGAGCCATGGGATGGTCCAGCTGCTTTACTCTTTAGTGATGGCCGTTTTGCGGGTGGTATGTTAGATAGAAATGGTTTGCGCCCTGCACGCTATATTATAACCAACGAGGGTATGATGGTGGTGGCTTCTGAAGTGGGCGTTATTGATTTTGACCCTACTACAATCAAAGAAAAGGGACGTTTACAACCGGGTAAGTTGCTAATGGTGGATACCGAGAAGGGTAGCATCTATTACGATGGTGAACTGAAGAAAGAACTGGCGGATGCACATCCTTATCGGCAGTGGCTATCGACAAACCGTATTGAGCTAGATACCATTAAAACAGGACGAAAAGTGTCCCATAAGGTGGACCAGTTTG
>JAQWAN010000038.1 GCA_028707655.1 Bacteroidaceae bacterium | reverse complement strand
GCGCTATCTTTCTATGCAGTATAATCAACCTTATGTGGTACAACCTCTTCCGGTAGATCATATGCAGTTGCAATTTGTAAATAGTGGCCAAGTAAAACTTTCTTGGCAACCCGTAGTAGATACTTTAGAAGCCACCGCTAATCCCACTTCGTACATTGTATATACACGTGTCGGAAAAGAGGGTGCCTTTAATCAAGGAGAAGTATGTAAAGGTACTTCGCTGGTGTTGACACAGTTGCCTGGTGTGTCTTATAGCTATAAAGTGACTGCTGTTAACGATGGTGGAGAGAGTTTTCCTTCCGAAATTTTATCGGCCTATAGAGCGATTGATGAAAAGGGTGTTGCTTGTATTGTCAATGGTTTTGACCGTTTGAGTGCTCCTACCTCTATGGTTTATAGCGATACCTATGCTGGCTTTAATGATGCTGATGATCATGGTGTTCCCTATATATATGATATCTCTTATTGTGGCAGTCAGTATGAATGGAATAGAGATGTACCTTGGACCGACGATGACGCACCTGGCTTTGGTACGAGCCGCTCCAATTACGAAACAAAGGTTATTGCTGGTAACACCTTCGATTATCCTATTATTCATGGTTCATCTATTGCTAAAACAGGCTATTCCTATGTCTCTTGCTCTGATGAGTCGGTAGAGGATGGAATGGTTTCACTTGCCCCTTATCGCTTTGTCGATCTTATCTTAGGAAAAGAGAAGGAGACGGTAATAGCTCGTGGGGTAAAAGCTCCTCGTTATAAAACCTTTACAGCAGATATGATAAAGCGATTAACGGCTTATTGTAATGGTGGAGGTAATCTTTTGGTTAGTGGTGCTTATATTGGTACCGACCTTTGTGACAAGAAAGAGCCAGTAGCGAGTGACGTTTCGTTCCTCAAAAATATTTTAAAATTTAGTTGGCGCACTAATCATGCTGCAATAGTTGGCGATGTGAAGTGTGTTAACTCTCCTTTTGCCTCTTTTAAAGGTCGTTTTTCTTATCAGGATAAATTGAGCGACAAGTGCTATGTCGTGGAATCGCCAGATGCTATTGAGCCCGTTAAAAAAACGCCAAATAATTATACTATTATGCGATATGCTGTTAACAATTTAAGTGCAGCTGTAGCTTATAGAGGTGCGTACCATACCGTAACAATGGGCTTCCCCTTTGAAACCATTAAAGAGGATACTGCAAGAGATGTATTGATGCAACAAATTGTGTCGTTCTTCTCCTCTAGTAATACACCTAAACAGAATAAATCTATACCTAAAAACAAATATAAAAACAAAAAATAAGTATGAAAACAATGATTAATTGCTTCATTCCCTATCAGGGCGCAGAGCAGGCAAAAGAGACAATCTTAGGATTACAAGCTTCAGCCTACGTTAGTAAAATCTTCTTGATGACTACACAAAAAGATGCAGAAGCTCTTCCAGGAACAGAGTTGTTTTTAGTGAAAAACCTAACAAGCACTGAAACAGTACGCGCTATAGCTGAACGCTCTGATGCAGCTTATACATTAATTTATACCAAATATACACAACTTCAGTTGGGCCTTTTTGCCATAGAACGAATGTTGAACATAGCACAAGATTCGCAAGCTGCTATGCTTTATGCAGACCGATATGTACAGAAAAACGGAAAGAAAGAGAATGCACCTGTTATTGATTGCCAATTAGGTAGTTTGCGTGACGATTTCGATTTCGGTGCTCTTCAGTTATTGAATGCTACCGTGTTGAAAAAAGCTGCAGCATCTATCCAAGAGGAGTATGCGTTAGCGGGTATGTATGCACTTCGTTTAGCTGTTAGTCGTTTAGGCGAATTGGTTCATATCAATGAATACCTTTATACAGAAGTGGAGCAAGATATACGTAAGAGTGGCGAAAAGATTTTTGATTATGTTGACCCTCGCAACCGTGCCTCACAGATTGAAATGGAAAAAGCTTGTACTGTCCATCTAAAAGAGATTGGTGGCTATTTAGCTCCTCAATTTGAGAAGATTGCTTTTGATAAAGAAACATTTGCATACGAAGCTTCTGTCATTATACCTGTTCGTAACCGTATACGTACAATTAAAGATGCTATTCGTTCTGTATTATCTCAAAAAACAACGTTTAAGTTTAATCTTATCATTATCGATAACCATTCAACCGATGGTACAACCGAGGCTATTCGCGAATTTGAAGGCGACGATAGAGTTATCCATATTATCCCTACTCGTAATGATTTAGGTATTGGTGGTTGTTGGAATGCAGGTGTACATCATGAACTTTGTGGTAAGTTTGCTGTACAATTGGATAGCGATGATGTGTACATGAATGAGAATGCACTACAAACAATGGTAGATGCTTTTTATGCACAAAACTGTGCTATGGTAGTAGGTACTTATATGATGACCGATTTCGACATGAATGAAATCGCTCCTGGTATTATCGACCATAAAGAATGGACCCCTGAAAATGGTAGAAATAATGCACTTCGCATTAATGGTTTAGGTGCACCTCGTGCTTTCTATACCCCTGTTCTTCGTACTGTAAAAGTACCAAACACAAGCTATGGCGAAGATTATGCTTTAGGATTGAATTTCTCTCGTCATTTCCAGATTGGTCGTGTTTATGATGTTGTATATGGTTGTCGTCGTTGGGATGATAATTCAGATGCATCGTTAGACATCGTGAAACAAAATGCACATAATACGTATAAAGATCGTATTCGTACATGGGAGTTACAAGCACGTATTGCACTTAATAAGAAATAAAGAGAAAACATATATGTTACAATCGGTTGATGCTCTACAGTTGTTAGAGGAGCAGAAAGAAGCATGGGATTTGGTGGCTACCAACTATGCGGCGTTAGATAAAGTAAAAACTAAATCGTATGAAATAGACGGTAATTGCTGGAAAGTGCAGTTTAACCCAGCGCGTATTGTTTCTTCATCGGCAAAAGTGGATGCTGCTAGTATTAAACAGCGTAAGTGTTTCCTTTGTAAGGAACAGTTACCTGCTGTACAGCGTGGTATACCCTTTGGCGAGAAGTATCAAGTGCTCGTTAATCCTTTTCCTATATTTCCACAACATCTAACTATTCCATCTGTTCATCATGAACTTCAGCTGATTCAGGCGCATTATAAAGATATGCTGCATCTGGCGCAGTCGTTAGCACATTTTACCATTTTCTATAACGGACCAAAATGTGGTGCTTCTGCCCCAGATCATTTGCATTTCCAAGCTGGTAATAAAGGATTTTTACCTATCGAGAAGGAGTGGAAAAAAGCACAACTTGTACACGATGGAGCAGAAGCTAAACTGTATGCCTTAACCAGCTCTATTCGTCAGGCTTTCGTTATTCAATCTAGCTCTGTAGCTGCTGCGGATGAGATTTTTCAATTAATCTATCAAGCATTACCACAGAAAGGAAATGAAGTAGAGCCGATGATGAATATCTTAACATGGTATGAAGATGGCATGTTTGTTTCTTGTATTTTCCCTCGTGCAGAGCATCGTCCTAGTTGTTTCTTTGCAACAGACGAAGCCAAGAAAATGTTAATTAGTCCAGCTTCTGTAGATATGGGAGGTGTATTAATAACTCCATTAGAAAAGGATTTTGATCACATCTCCGCAAGTTGTATTCGTCAGATTATGCAAGAAGTATGTCTTTCTGCAGTTGACATGGCACATCTTGTTGAATGTATAAAACAAAAACTATGAAACAACCTAGTGTAAATGTTGGTATTCTTTTTGAACCAACTTTTGTGTTCCAATTAAAAGGCGATTTTAAAGCAATAGCGGATGGACAATCGATAGAGGATGCAGCTGCTGTTTGTCAAGAGAAACAAGAAGTAAAGCTACAAGAGGGTAAGATCCTTTGGCGCGGTGCTTTATATGATGAGCTCTTCTTTGAGCCACTTGACCAAGACCATTGTTCATTTGAACTTTTTGATGTTACTATAGGTATCAATTTCCACTGGCAGCGTAAAGAGAATCAACGTTTTCAAGGAGCCTTAAAGGTTATTGTTGACGAGGATCATCTAACTGCTATTGATGTTGTACGTATAGAGGACTATTTAACGAGTGTTATCTCTTCGGAGATGAGCGCATCTGCTTCGTTAGAACTATTAAAAGCACATGCTGTTATCTCTCGTAGTTGGTTATTAGCTCAGATGCAAAAAAATAAAGCCATTAATCAGTCACAAGCTGTTTATACAGCCTCCACACAGACTAAAGACGAATTGATTCGTTGGTACGATAGAGAAGACCATCATCTTTTTGATGTATGTGCCGATGACCACTGTCAGCGTTATCAGGGTATAACCCGTGCTTCAACCTCGCTTGTACGTACTGCAATAGCAGAAACATTCGGTCAGGTGTTGATGAGTGATAACGAGATTTGTGATGCTCGTTTCTCTAAAAGCTGTGGTGGTGCACTAGAAGAATTTCAATATTGTTGGGAAGATAAATCCTATTCTTATTTGAAAGCAAAACGCGATAGCCTATCGGTTACCACATTACCCGATTTACGTATAGAGGAGGAGGCCGATCGTTGGATACGTACTTCACCTGCATCTTATTGTAATACAACAGATACAAAGATACTCAGTCAAGTACTCAATAACTACGACCAAGAGACAACCGATTTTTATAGATGGAAAGTGTCTTATACACAAGCTGAACTGTCCGCACTTATTCTTAAACGATCGGGCATTGATTTTGGCGATATCGTAGACTTAGTACCTGTACAAAGAGGTACCTCAGCTAGACTCGTAAAACTAAAAATCATAGGAACAAAGCGTACCATGATTATTGGAAAAGAACTAGAAATTCGTCGTACACTCTCCACCTCTCATCTCTATAGCTCTGCCTTTGTGGTGGATAAGAGCTATGCCAAAGATTCCGCAACACTGCCTGTTCTTTTTGATTTAATAGGTGCAGGATGGGGACATGGCGTAGGCCTTTGTCAGATTGGTGCAGCGGTGATGGGTGAGCAGGGATATGCTTACGATAAGATATTGCTACATTACTATGTAGATGCTTCTATTTCTACTTTATATACTGAAAAATAAATCTTTATTGCGAAAAATGAATCTTTGTCGCTGAAGAAAACACACACATAATGAAAAATACAAAACAATCTCCTTGGAGTTGGATACCTACACTCTATTTTGCTCAGGGATTACCCTATGTAGCCGTAATGACTATTTCTGTTATTATGTACAAACGGTTAGGTATTTCTAATACAGATATTGCACTCTATACTAGTTGGCTCTATTTGCCATGGGTTATTAAACCTTTCTGGAGCCCCTTTATTGATATCTTTAAAACTAAACGTTGGTGGGTAGTTACCATGCAGATGCTGGTGGGAGCCGGTCTGGCAGGAATAGCCTTAACCATACCTATGCCCAATTTCTTTCAGCTCTCGCTGGCCGTCTTTTGGTTGGTAGCCTTTAGTTCTGCTACGCATGATATTGCTGCAGATGGCTTTTACATGCTTGCCTTGGATACGCATGAGCAGGCCATGTATGTAGGTATTCGTAGTACCTTTTACAGGGTAGCTACCATTGTCGGACAAGGTCTATTAATTATATTGGCAGGTTTCTTAGAGGTATGGACAGGAGTAGATCCCGTTCAGATCAAGATAGATGCTTCGCCCGAATATACCAATGAATTGGTAATGCCAAGTGCTACGTACGACTTGGCTGGATCTACCGATACAACAACTACTTATTTTGTTACCACACCAGCTGTTAGTCAGCTCTCTACCACAGTAGCTGCAGCCGATATCTCCAAGGTAACCAAACTAGAAGAGCAAGTAGCTGCTTACAATTTAGAAAATGGTTTTGTTGCTTCTACAACTACTACCTTATCTGCTGCTGAAAAAAGAGAAGAAGAGAAGGGTATTTGTGCTTTTGTTAAAAACACCTTTGGTGAGAAACGAGCAGAAGTAACCTCTACCACTGTACCTAATATTGGTATCGTTAAAGTCTGTATCTCCAAAAAACCAGAAGCAGATGAAGAGATTGTTTTAAATACGGCCTTAAGCAGAGGCGATAAGAGTATATCGATTGTACAGGGTGAACGTATTGTCTTTACAGAAGACAACTGGCAAAAACCAGCTTATGTTATTGTACAAGTCGACCCTAAGCTACGTCATGCCACCTCTACTACATTTAAAGGGGTATCTGGAAATATACCAGTTGCATGGTCTGTTACCTTCTTTGTATTAGCCGGTTTCTTTATTGCGGTTTGTTTATATCACAAATATATACTTCCTAAACCAAGTTCCGATCATGGTGCCGCGGTAGAGGATGAAAAATCGGTATCCGCTATTTTCCATGCCTTCTTTACCACCTTTAAGACCTTCTTCCAGAAGAAGCAGGCTTGGGTAGCCATTCTCTTTATGCTACTCTATCGTTTACCAGAGGCACAGTTAGTTAAACTAATTAATCCCTTCTTGCTAGATTCAGCAGATAAAGGAGGATTAGGATTAACAACCGGACAAGTTGGTTTAGTGTATGGTACTATTGGTGTGCTTGGATTAACCTTAGGTGGTATTATAGGTGGTATCGTAGCTGCAAAACATGGATTAAAACGTTGGTTATGGCCAATGGCTTGGAGTATATCGCTTACCTGTGTCACTTTTGTCTATTTAAGTTTTGTACAACCAGAGAGCTTAATTGTAATCAACCTATGTGTCTTTATCGAGCAGTTTGGTTATGGTTTTGGTTTTACAGCCTATATGTTGTATATGATTTATTTCTCAGAGGGAGAATACAAGACAGCACATTATGCTATCTGTACCGCCTTTATGGCCTTAGGTATGATGTTACCAGGTATGATGGCAGGTTGGTTACAAGAACTAATTGGTTATAACCACTTCTTTGTATGGGTAATGATTTGTTGTTCCTTCACTATTTTAGTGTGTGCTTTTGTTAAGATTGATCCTAGTTATGGCGTGAAAAAGGAGGAAGAAACTCCTGAAATTCCTGAAACCATTGAAAAATAAGAACCATGAAAAAAAATAACCGTAACCCATTTCTTTTACTAGTAGCTTTACTGTTTACGTTGCCTATTTATGCACAGCAAACAGAACCTATAGCCCCAGCACCAGAAATGGAGCAGGCGCAAGAAATAGAACACGCTCCGCAACAAGAGCAGGTTCAACTTGTAAAACAAATGCCACCAGTGATGACTGGCGTTGAAGTACTTCAAGAAGATAACTTTAAGCTCTTAGCCGGAAAACGAGTAGGATTGATAACCAATCCTACTGGTGTTGATGGTCAACTTCGTTCTACTGTTGATATCCTTTTTGAAGCACCAGAGGTAGAGTTAGTAGCTCTCTTTGGTCCTGAACACGGTGTGCGTGGAGATAGTTATGCTGGCGATAAAGTGAGCAGTAATAAAGACCCCAAGACCGGTTTACCTGTCTTTTCACTTTATGGTAAGACACGCAAGCCAGCACCAGAAATGCTAAAAGGTATAGACGTACTTGTGTATGACATACAAGATATCGGCTGTCGCTCCTTTACCTATATTAATACCATGGGTTTAGCTATGGAAGCAGCTGGTGAAGCGGGTATCGACTTTGTTGTGTTAGACCGTCCAAACCCATTAGGTGGTAACCGCATAGAGGGTAGTTTAGTAGAAGACAAATTCATCTCTTTTGTTAGTCAGTATAAAATACCCTATATCTATGGACTTACTTGTGGTGAGTTGGCTAAATTCCTTAATGGTGAACATCGTTTAAAAACGTCTTGTCATTTACAAGTAGTACCCATGAAAAATTGGACACGTTCCATGACCTATTCGGAAACAGGATTGCAATGGATTGCATCTTCTCCACATATTCCTCATGCTGCCACCTCCTATTTCTACCCTATATCTGGTATTGTTGGCGAATTAGGTTATTTGTCTATTGGAGTAGGATATACCATTCCATTTGAAATGTTTGGTGCACCTTGGATAGATGGCGCACAATTGGCCGATCGTATGAATGCGTTACAACTGCCAGGCGTACTTTTCCGTCCCATATTCCTTAAACCTTTTTATGCCACTTTTGTAGGTGAGCAGATACAAGGTGTACAGGTACATTTAGTAGATCCATCTGCTGTACAGTTTACAGAAATTCAGTTCTATCTTATGCAAGAGCTAGCCGAGATGTATCCCGATAAGAAAGTCTTTGAGCATGCTAATGTTAAACGTTTCAACATGTTTGATAAGGTAAGTGGTAGCGATTATATCCGTAAAACCTTTAGCAAACGTTATCGTTTCGATGACATCAAAGCCTATTGGAATAAAGATAAAGCTGCGTTTAAAGAACTCTCAAAGCAATATTATCTCTATAAATAAGTTTGATTTGCTATAACGGTAGATTGCCTGTTATGACAACCTACAAACTTAACTAACAATGACAGAAAAATATAAATCCTATTTAAAAGATATCTTCACTTTTATCCCTAAAGAAAGGGTATATGTCGATGAATTGCGTCGCCTTGCTTGGGGAACCGATGCTGGCTTCTATCGTCTTATTCCACAGATCGTTATTCGTTCGGAGAATGAGCAAGAGATAGCTCGTTTATTACAATTGAGTAAAAAACATCAGTTGCCCGTTACTTTCCGTGCTGCAGGAACCAGTTTATCCGGACAGAGTATTAGTGATTCGATTCTAATTGTTGCTGGAAAGCATTGGGAGAAATATCATATTGATGCAGATGGTAAAGTCGTTACATTGCAACCAGGAATTATTGGTCAGCGTGTCAACGAGCTTTTAGCACCATATGGACGTAAATTCTCTCCCGATCCAGCTTCTGTTAAGTCGGCCATGATTGGAGGTATTGTAGCAAATAATGCTTCAGGAATGAATTGTGGGACACATGCTAATAGTGATAAAAAGCTACTCTCTGCGCGTATTGTATTGAGCGATGGAACCATCCTCGATACCGCCGATGCAGCTAGTAAAGAGGCTTTTAAGCAGACCCATCCCGATTTTATCTCTGCCATTGAACGTTTACGCGACCAAGTACGTAGCAATACCGTATTAGCTGCGCGTATTCAAAAGAAATATTCCATTAAGAATGTAGTAGGATTAAATATACGTCCATTTGTGGGCTATACCGATCCCTTTGACATCATCACGCACCTTATGGTAGGTGCAGAGGGTACTTTAGGTTTTCTATCGGAGATGACCTTCTCCACCGAATACGATTATCCCTTTAAGGCAAGTGCCATGATCTATTTCAAGGATATTCGTGAGGCCTGTCGTGCTGTAGTAACCATGAAACAACTTACGGCAGCTGATGTACATCCAACATTAGATCAACCCCTTCCCGCCTACGACCCAACGGAGCCGATTGTAAAAGGAGCCGAGTTGCTCGATCATAAATCTCTTGCAGCTGTAGAAGATACAACAGGAGAGGGCCTTACCGCCATTCTTTGCGAAACAAAAGCCTCTACCCATGGCGAGTTGATGGCACGTATTGCCGTTATTGAGCAAGCACTCTCTACCGCTGCTACTTTTCAGCCCGTTCGTTTCACCGATAAGAAAGAGGAGTATGCCAAATATTGGTCTATCCGTTCTGGCGTTTTCCCATCTGTTGGTGGTACACGTCCCATCGGAACGACCTGTCTTATAGAAGATGTTGCCTTTCCTATTGCACATCTCCCAGAAGCAGCAGCTCGTTTACAAGCACTCTTACTACAACATGGCTATACAGATGCTTGTATCTACGGTCATGCCCTAGAGGGTAACTTCCATTTCATTATCAATCAATCTTTTGATACCGATGTTGAAGTGAAACGTTATGAAGACCTGATGCGCGATGTGGTGCGTTTAGTAGTAGACGATTATGATGGCTCTCTAAAAGCGGAGCATGGCACAGGTCGTAACATGGCACCATTTGTCCGTAAGGAGTGGGGCGATGAAGCTTATACCTTGATGAAAGCTGTTAAAGAACTCTTTGATCCTGAGCAATTACTTAATCCAGGTGTTATCTTTAATGATGACCCAACTTGTCACATCAAGAACTTCAAACCACTTCCTATTTGTAACGATGGTATTGACCGTTGTATAGAATGCGGTTTTTGTGAGGTTAATTGTGTATCGTGTGGCTTTACCCTTTCTTCTCGTCAGCGCAATGTGGTGCAACGTGAGATATCCCGCTTAAAAGCAATCCATCCAAGTGGAAAAGAAAAAATATATTTAGAACATCTGCAACAACAGTATCGCTATTTAGGTAACGACACTTGTGCTGGTGATGGTCTTTGCTCTATGTCTTGTCCTATGGGAATTAATGTAGGACATTTCACGCATGAATTACGTGAGGCCGATCTACCTGCAAACGGTTTTTCCTATCGTGTAGGCGACTATGTAGCGCAGCATTTTCAAGGCACAAAAAATTGCATACGTCCCGTTTTATCTGTTGCCTCCTTGGCACAAAACGTGATGGGTAATAAACTATTGGGCGCTATCACTCAGAAGATGCATTCCATTTTAGGGGTCCCTCAATGGACACCAGCGATGCCTAAAGCCTATCGTTTTAAAGAACCAAAAACAGTAACGACCTCCTCCAATCCACTAAAAGTGGTTTATTTCCCTAGTTGTATCAATCAGATGATGGGTACAAGTAAAGGCACAAAAGAGCAACAACCCTTGGCAGAGAAGACCATTCACCTGCTACAAAAAGCGGGGTACGAAGTACTTTTCCCTAAAGGCATGGATAGCTTGTGTTGTGGAACCATCTGGGAGAGTAAAGGTATGCCAGAAGTGGCCAACCGTAAATCCACAGAATTGGAGAAAGCGCTGTACGAAGTAAGTGAACAGGGTAAATATCCAGTGGTCTGCGACCAGAGTCCTTGTCTCTATCGCATGCGTACGGTGATGACAAAAGTTAATCTATATGAACCCGTTGAGTTCATTCTTAAGTTTTTAGTGGATCGTCTCCACTTTAAGCCTATTGACCGTCATGTTACGGTGCATGCCACATGCTCCATGGTAAAGATGGGCTTGTCGGATGAGTTGGCTCAACTAGCTCGTTTGTGTAGTACCAATGTACTTGTTCCAGAAGAGGTCGGTTGTTGTGCTTTTGCAGGCGACAAAGGATTTACCAATCCAGAGTTGAACACCTATGCGCTTCGTAAATTGCCCCCTCAGATTATGGATAATCAGATAGAAGTAGGTTATTCTAATAGTCGCACCTGCGAAATAGGACTGACCACAAATACTAAAATACCCTATATGTCTATTGTCTACTTAGTAGATGAATGTACTACCGCAAAAAATAAAGCAGAATGAAAAGTAAAGTAAGTAGCCGTATCTTGGCCTTGGACATTCTTCGTGGTATAACCATAGCAGGAATGTTACTCGTTAATAATCCAGGTTCATGGGGACATATCTATGCGCCGTTTGAACATTCTTCATGGAATGGTTTAACGCCCACAGATCTTATTTTTCCCTTCTTTATGTTCATCATGGGAATCTCCACCTATATCTCTTTGCGTAAAACGGCGTTTGTTTTCACCTCTGCCGTAGGGCTAAAAATCTTGCGCCGTACCCTATTGATATGGCTTATCGGATTGTCCGTTGCTTGGTTTTCCCTATTTATGCGAAGTCTATTTGGTACCGATTTAGCCGCCTTGCCATTGTTAGAACGATTAGGTAGTGCAGCTAATAATTTTGAT
>JAQWAN010000037.1 GCA_028707655.1 Bacteroidaceae bacterium | reverse complement strand
TAAATCGCCTAGAAAAAGATCGCCAGCTAAGGGTTTCTGTAACCCAGCTAAGGTGCGCAATAGGGTGGATTTGCCACAACCATTTGGACCAATCAGACAAATCATCTCCCCTTCTCCTACGGACAAGGACAACTCCTTTTGAACTAGTCGAACGGCTTTCTTATGGGTATACCCAATGGAAAGATTGGTGGTATGAATCAGAGATGACCGCATAAGGCTACACGGTTTCTACCTGGTCAATATTTAATAACCCCTCTGGCAGTTGAACAAGTATGGATTTCTCCTCCATATTCATCTCTAGTATAAATTCCTCTTGAGCAGGAATTAACAACTCTTCGCCATCTTGGTCTATCACAAAGAGGGTGTTTACAGTGCTGGTATCCACATCGGTTACTAATCCAAGCTCGCCAATCGATTCGTCTACTATGGTAAAACCTACAAAAACATCCCACGATAAATCGCTTTTATGTTCTACTTTGGATAAATATTTAACAGGAAAGAAAACAGCTAAATTGGTAAAAGGACGTGCTAAATCTGTAGAAGAAACATCTTCTAGTTGGATTAAAGCCGTTGTTTCAGACCGGAAACGACAATGTTCCACAAAGAATGGAACAAAGATGCCATCTATTAGACAGATCAGATAATTACAATCTACGCGGTCAAAAACATCATCTGTAAATGTGAAGACTAATTCGCCTTTAACGCCATGCGGTTTATTAAAAACACCAATTTTGAAAAGTTCTTTCTCTAAAATCATAAATTTGTTTATATACGTGAAATTCTTGCACCTAATGCATTTAAGCGTTGCTCTATATTCTGATAACCTCTATCTATTTGCTCTATATTGTTGATGCGACTTGTTCCATCGGCACTCATCGCTGCAATGAGTAAGGCAATACCGGCACGTATATCTGGAGAAACCATAGTGGCACTTCGTAGTTTAAAATGATGGTCGTGACCAATCACAACCGCTCTATGTGGATCACAAAGGATAATCTGAGCACCCATATCGATTAACTTATCAACAAAGAAGAGACGACTCTCAAACATTTTCTGATGAATCAATACACTTCCTTTTGCTTGGGTAGCTACCACTAAGATGACACTTAATAGATCGGGGGTTAATCCGGGCCAAGGAGCATCGGAGATAGTCATAATGGAGCCATCGATAAACGACTCTATTTGATAGGTTGCTTGTGCAGGCACAAAGATATCGTCACCACGTTGCTCTAATTTAATGCCTAACCGACGAAATGCTTCGGGTATAATTCCTAGATTTCCGTAAGAAACGTTCTTAATGGTTATCTCACTACGTGTCATTGCTGCCATACCAATAAAACTACCAACCTCTATCATATCGGGAAGGATGCGATGTGTTGTTCCTTTTAAAGAAGAAACGCCCTCAACGGTGAGTAGATTGGAGGCAATACCACTAATCTTAGCACCCATTTTATTGAGCAATTTACAAAGCTGTTGTAAATAGGGTTCACATGCTGCATTATAAATGGTGGTGGTTCCCTCGGCAAATACGGCTGCCATCACAATGTTAGCTGTACCGGTTACAGAAGCCTCATCGAGCAACATATCTACGCCTTTAAGATGGCTAGCAGAAAGAAGAAAGGCTTCTTGTTCAGGAAGATATTCGCAGGTAGCACCTAAACGTTTGATACCCACAAAATGCGTATCTAAACGTCTACGACCAATTTTATCGCCTCCAGGTTTAGAGATTAACACTTTACCTAAGCGACTTAGTAATGGACCAACTAACATAATTGAGCCACGCAAACGAGCACATTTTTTTAAGAAATCATTGCTCTGTAAATATTCTTCGTCAATATTCTCTGCCTTAAAACTATACGTATCTGCATCTATCTTGGCTACTAACACCCCCATATCTCGCATGAGTTGAATAAGATTATTCACATCGAGTATATCTGGAATATTATGTACAATCACCTTTTCTGGTGTTAACAAAGTGGCACAAATAATTTGTAACACCTCATTCTTTGCTCCTTGTGGATAAATCTCTCCCGATAATTTATGTCCACCCTCAATAATAAATGCAGCCATAGACGTAATTTTTAATACGTTAATATTTCTTTTTACCGTTATTGTTATTAGCACGTGCTCCACCTTTACGTGGCACAAAATTGCGCACTTCACTAACCAATCTAACTGTTGAATCGTCTAATTTTAAAGCGCCATCGGTAAGATCTTCTAAATCTTTAAAAATCTTCTTATCAATAACCCCATCTTTATTCCACGACATATAACATTTCTTCATATGGTTAGCGGTAAGCAGGGTTAAATGGTCGCGCTCTTCTCCCTCAGGAAACTCCGTTGTTTTCTTTATCAATTGTTGCATCAATGCACCATAATGACGATATCTTATTCTATTAGATGGGTAAGGTAAGGTATCTGGTTTTGACTCTAACTTCTCAGCTCGAATTATTTCTACGGGGTAATCTACATCTAGGTTAAAACGTGCCATAATAGCTAAGTGATCCCAAAGTTTATGCTTAAAATCGGGCACATCTCTGAGATGGGGAAACATACCCCCCATGATATTCACAATTGTATTAGCACAACGTTGACGCTCTGCACGATCCACAATAGTTAGTGCATGATCCACCATATTCTGTACGCTACGTCCATATTCTGGAAGAGGCAATAACTCTTTTTGAGTGTTATATTCTATCATTTTATAAAAGTTTCTTTTTGGATTGAGTCGTAACAAAATCCTTTAAATAAAAGGGTTCAAAATAAGCCACATCCACCCATTCTTGGTTGGCTAACTTTTTCTCAGCTAATGGGAACATCCATTTTGCAACAGGATTTATTGCATCAATAAAATGGGCATTTGGATGTGTAATAATGGGTTTACACTTTTCTGCTCCATCACCAAAGAAATAAACAGGATGCTCTTCCAAATATTCGGCATAAGAATTGGCAGTAATAACATCGGCAGAAACAACACGTTGCGCTTGTAATGAACGGTCGTAGATGGCCGAGTATACTTCCATACGTCGCGCATCAATCATTGGACAGAGCAACGCATCGTCTGGTAATTCATGATATAATAGAATTGGCACAGTTAACACTTCGAGTGTTGGCAAAGCGATTAATGGTATATCTCGTGCAAAACTCACTCCTTTTGCCATAGATACGCCAACGCGCAATCCCGTATAGGAACCTGGACCACAACTTACAGCAACGGCATCAATGGGTATAGCATGGTTATCAGCAAAAGAAATGGCTTCATCAACAAAGACTCCCAAAGAAATGGTATGCGTTCTGCCTTTTGTATCTTCTTTAGAAAAGATATTGGCTCCATCTTGACTTACTGCCACTGAGCAAATCGAGGTTGAGGTTTCAATATGTAAAATTGACGACATAAATGTTTGATTATAATGTGCAAAAATACACTATTCCACGTGAACAGCCAAAATAAAAGAAAGATAAAAACAAGGAATTTAAGAGATTAGCTCTTCGATATAATTGTTCTTTGCTACTTAATTCTAACAAAAAATTGTACTTTTGCAGAAAATATTATTCATATGATACAATCAATGACGGGTTTCGGTAAGGCAACAGTTGTATACGGAACCAAAAAAATTAACGTTGAGATTAAGTCACTCAACAGCAAAACACTAGATTTATCAACACGTATAGCACCACTTTATCGCGAAAAAGAGATGGATATACGCAACTTACTCTCTAAGAAAATTAGACGTGGGAAAGTTGATTTTAGCCTGTGGGTTGAAAAAGATGAAACAGAAGCTGGTACACCTATCAACACTTCTATCTTGATGAACTACTACCAACAGATCAAACAAATTGCCACAGAAAAAGATATACCATTACCTGCTGACTGGTTCTCTACACTACTACGCATGCCAGATATAATGACACGCTCCGAGGTACAAGAACTAGACAAAGAAGAATGGGCCGTTGTGGAACAAACAATTGAAAAGGCTTTACAAGAGCTTGATACGTTCCGCCAACAAGAGGGAGAGGCTTTAGCTGTTAAGTTTGAAGGAAATATTGCTGCTATATCTCAACTACTAAAAGAGGTGGAGCCTTTCGAAAAAGAACGGGTAGATAAGATACGTACACGCATCACAGAAGCTTTAGAAAAAACAATTAGTGTTGACTACGATAAAAACCGTTTAGAGCAAGAATTGATTTATTATATTGAAAAATTAGATATTAACGAGGAGAAACAACGTTTGTCTAACCATCTATCTTATTTCCTAAGCACGATGAAAGAGGAGGAAGCACAGGGTAAGAAACTTGGATTTATCGCGCAAGAGATGGGTAGAGAGATTAACACAACAGGTAGTAAATCGAACCACGCCGAGATGCAAAACATTGTAGTACGCATGAAAGATGAGCTAGAGCAAATTAAAGAACAGGTACTTAACGTGATGTAGTTTATGGCAGGAAAACTAATTATCTTCTCCGCTCCATCGGGCTCTGGAAAATCAACTATTATCAACTATTTGTTGCAACAAAATCTTCATTTGGCCTTTTCTATATCGGCCACCAGTCGGCCACCAAGAGGACAGGAACAAAATGGCGTGGAATATTTTTTCCTATCTCCTGACGATTTTAAAGAACGTATAGCAAATAAAGAGTTCTTAGAATATGAGGAAGTTTATACCAACCGTTTCTATGGCACACTTAAAGAGCAAGTGGAATCGCAGTTGGCTAAAGGCGAAAATGTAATCTTTGATGTGGATGTTGTTGGTGGCTGTAACATCAAAAAACATTATGGCAACCGTGCACTCTCCCTATTTATTCAACCTCCATCTATAGAAGCTTTGCGCGAGCGACTTATTGGACGAAAAACGGATAACGAAGAGGTGATTCAACATCGATTGGATAAGGCTAGTTTTGAACTTGGCTTTGCAGACAAATTTGATAAAGTGATCATCAATGATAACTTAGCAGAGGCACAGGCAGAAGCCCTGTCTACCATTCAAGCTTTCTTAGAAAAATAATACATGAAAAAAATAGGTCTTTTTGGCGGCTCCTTCAATCCGATTCATATAGGGCATTTAGCACTCGCTAATTTTCTATGTGAGAATAGATATGTAGATGAAATTTGGTTTTTAGTGAGCCCTCAAAATCCTTTAAAGAAACAAGAGGAATTATTAAACGATGAGGAACGCCTCACACTTGCTCAATTAGCAATAGGCGATTATCCTCATTTTAAAGTTTCCGATTTTGAATTTCAACTGCCTCGACCCTCCTATACTTACCACACACTTGGAGAACTTAAAAAAGCCTATCCCGAACATCTCTTTACATTGCTTATTGGTAGCGATAATTGGCAGATTTTCCATAAATGGAAAGATGCAGATTTGATTCTAAAAGAGAATCCATTGATTATTTACCCACGCGTGGGCTTTACCGTAGATAAGAAAATGCTTCCAGCCCATGTTTTGCTAGCAAACACACCCACCTTTGATGTGAGCTCTACCTTTATACGAGAGAGTATTCAAACCGGAAAAGATATACGTTTCTTTTTAACTCCAGCTGTTTACACCTACATTAAGGCGCATCAGCTCTATATCCATAAAGAGGAAAAATAAGCCCTATCCACACATCGAAAGGTTTATCCTACGTATCTTAGCTTCTTAATAGAGAACAGCATGACCCTTTTATCGGTCGCACAATTACACTTATCAATTGTCCTTTTTATGCAGGGTTACCACCACAATTTCTGAAGGCGAACCAAATCGAAATTTAATACGAGAAGTACCTAGTCCATTTGTTGTGATAACAGGAATGCCCTGATCGGTCATCGCTTTTCCCGTTAGGAATCTCTTTTTATAGACCGAACCAGTATGGGGAACAATCCATTTAAGAAAACGTATCTGACCGCCATGCGTATGTCCGGCCAACACTAAATCGCTGTTAGAGATATCCACCTGCTCTGCATAATCGGGCGTATGGGTAAGTAGAATCACAAAATCTTGTGGAGAGAGGGAGAGGGTGGGAGAAATGCCATTTTTCTTCAAATTAAAAGGATCGCGTATGCCACAAACAAAAATGCTGTCTCTTCCCTTAACAATAGTTGCTACCTTATGCTCCAGGAGTTGCATGTTGTAGCGCTTCATTACGCGTCTAATGCTATCGGTGCATCGTTCATAATCATTGTTACCTAAAACGCCATAGACACCATAGGTGGGGTTTACCTGCGATAGATAGCGAAACAACTCCTCCACATATGCACATCCCTCCTGATAATCGCCTCCTAACAGCAAAGCATCTGGACGAATCAACTTTAATGCGCTTACACAACTAATCAATTGCTTCTTCTTAAACTTACTCTTGTAGTGCAAGTCGGCAATAAAAGCAACCCTGAAACTATCAAAAGAAGCAGGTAAATCGGCACTGTAGATAGCATATTCTTTAACACGACCAATACCTGAAAAATGAGGATAAATGGAAGAGGAGCAAGAAGTAAGCAAAAGAAGAGATACAAGAAGGATGTTCTTACGTACATGGCGTAAAAAGAGAGAGAAAGAATTGGCTCTATTTTGTTTTAGAAATAAGTACTGTAGCATAAGCAGAAATCCCCTCTTTACGACCAGTGAAACCTAATTTTTCGGTAGTTGTTGCTTTTATAGAGATCACATCAGCATCCACCTGCATCACCTCTGCAAGCACCTTTTGCATCAATGGGATATGTAGACTTAGCTTCGGCTTTTCTGCACATATAGTGGCATCTATATTGCCCACTTCGTATGCTTTGTCTTTTAATAGCTCTATTGTTTTACACAATAGAATCTTACTATCTATATCTTTTAAATCACTGTCGGTATCGGGAAATTGATAACCAATATCTCGCATATTTGCCGCACCTAACAAGGCATCACAGATGGCATGAATCAACACATCCGCATCCGAATGGCCCATCAGTCCCTTCTCATAAGGCACTGCAACACCACCTAACCATAGTTCTCTATCATTAGCAAAAGCATGTACGTCGTAACCAAATCCTACACGAATATTCATATCTATTGTTCTTATCGTTTACCTAAGATACTACGAATGCCATCCATATCAAAAGAGAGGGTAAAACGAAGCGTTTGGTCCAATGGATTGCTCTGTGCAGTAGAGATTAAATAAGAAGCATCGAGCGAAAATACATTCATCTTAAAACCCGCACCCACTGTAAAATAGGTTCTATTTCCTTTATTAGGATTCTCATAGTGATAACCAGCACGGATAGCAAATTGTTCATGATAGTTATATTCAGCACCTAACGAGAACTGCACCTCTTGCAACTCCTCACTAAATCCACCTGGAGCATCACTCCAAGAATCAAAAATACCCTTGATAGGCGATTTGTCATAGTAATCCGATTTCAAACGGTTGGTATAATCTTCATTCGACTCATCTTCCAATTGTATAGGCATGGTAGGCACCATTAGCTTATTAATATCTGCACTAATAGAAAAGGTGTTGTACTCATCAACAGGGATTAACAACGAACCACCAAGACGAAAATTGGTTGGCAAAAAAGCACTTGTTTCACCACTGTCATACGATATCTTACTACCGATATTAGAGAGATTCAATCCTAAAGAGAGTAAACACTCCCGCTGACCTAATACCACATAGTTGTTATAGTAGAAGGCTAAATCGGCTGCAAAAGCAGAACCAGGTGTAATCGATTCATCCTGTTTGAAGGCTAAATCGGAGTAGATATAGCGCAATGCAACCGCAGCAGAGAAGCGTTCAGATAGCATACGGGAATAAGCTATATCAACCGCTAATTCATATGGTTTGATACTGTATCCCGTTCCTCCACTCTCTGTTATAGGCACCTCTCCCAAAGAGAAATAGCGCAACGATCCACTCACTGCTTGGTAATCACCAATTCGAATGTAACCAGCCACATAGGCTAGGTCAATATCATTCACTAACTTACGCAACCAAGGGGTGTAAGAGATAGAGACGCCAGAACGACTTATGGTAAAAGGATATTTAGCAGGATTCCAATATTGAGAGTTCACATCTGGATCGGTAGCAGCTCCCACGTCTCCCATACCACCACCTCTAGAATCGGGTGCAATACCTAGTGAGTTGACACCTGTATTAACAGGGTTAAATTGATTTTTGACCTCTTGTGCCGTTACTGTTTGTTGTATAAAGAATAATAGTAAGGCAGTAATTAATAGGGTTCTTTTATTCATTGTATTCTAATCTGTTCAGTTATAAACTCAAAGTTATATGGATTATTGCGCTGCAACCACAATTTTTCTAGTCCTCGTTATCTCTGAGGAATCTTTAGTGGATACAGTAGCACAAAAAAGATATAAGCCAGGAGCAACACGTTGTCCTCCACTCGTTTCTAAATTCCAATCGACATAATAATAATTTCCAGAAGAGGTACCACTAGTGGTATAGGTCCAAAGGTCGTTTCCAGATAAATCGCATACCGATATCTTTACGTTCAGCAATTCACCGGGTCTATCGTGACTTAATATAAATGTAGTTCCACTAACAGCTGGGCTCGTATCACATAAGATATCCAAGGAGCCAAGTGAAAGGCCCTCTACTACATTAAAGGAGATTTTTTTAAAAGAGGAATTATTTTTCACATCCCAAGCACGTACAAGAAGCTCATGTTTTCCAGGTGCAATAGATGGTAATTGATAACGTATGGTACCCTTAGTATAGTCGCCTAAAACAGACTCATAATAACTGTTGAGCTCATAGTAATAAACGGGTGAATTATCTAAGATAGCCACAATATCGTGTCCTACACCATTTCCAACGGTATTAATACCATCCGCATCCTCAAGCTCCACAAAAAGATAGGGTGTTTGGTTAACCTTATCTCCATAAGCAAAATCGGGTGTGTTTAAATAAACAGTCATGGTAGGTCCAACGCCATCTGAAGCAGTAGCGCCTGTTTCTGTGCCTCCAATTAAGAAATTGCTAAATGTACCATTTCCCTCATGTTCCTTTTCAGCATCAATAGCATAGAGATTTATCATACCATTTTCATTGGAATAGTTGATATCTAATGGCACAGGGAAATTAAAAGAGAAGTTACCATCATTCACCACATTACTACCGGTAAACAACATTTTGGTTCTATCTTGGTAGCTGAATGGATAATTAGCAAATCCTGTATTATTGTAAGTGGTAATTGTTTCTAAGTTATCTTGAACAGTGGCATACACCTCGCCGTTAAAGCTCGTAGCAGGATTACCCATTTCATCTAACACACGTCCCTTTACCGTTACATTTCCTCCCGCCTTAATAGTAGTAGCCGTTTCCTCTGCAGGAGCAGTATTGAACTGGTCCACCACCACTTTATAAGAGGGATAGGAGAAGCGCATAGCCGGGTCACCAAGAAAGACAAACTGTAGATTGTTGACATAACCATAAGTAGACATGGCAGCTTTAGTGATACGTACAGCATCGCCAAAACGAAGTGGCTTATTATCCTCTCCCTTGGTAAATACATTCTTTATAAAAGTACTATTCATCAGCGCATTTCTATCGGTATATACCGTACGTGTTGTTGTAAACAAACCGATAGCACCACCTTTTGGATTAAGCATAGCCACCTCACCCATATTCTCGGGCAGTCCATCGAAAGGGGTTATCTTACAAGAAGCAGTAACCCATAACGCAGGTTTCTCACTAGAGAGAGCAGCAACATCTTCTATCTTAAGTACATTCTCGTGAGACAATACCGTTGGTCCACCATGACCAGCATAATCAAATAGAAGGATGCCCTCGTCAAAGAGTTCGAGCAATCGTTTTCGCACATCTGGATACGCATTTCCCGTAGCTGTCTTGGTTACTTTAAAAGCATCCCAATAGACCTTATCCACCTTGATACTTGCATTATTCTGCGCAACCACTTTTGCTAAAGCATCGGCTTGTTGCATATGTGAATTCTCTTCGTTCTCTAAGCCATCATCCGCCGCAAAACAAACGGTATTTTTCCATGCACCAGCATGTTCATTAGACATATATGCCAGTAGTTTATCCACCACATCTTTTGCTTCTTGTGCCGTATGTACCGGTAAACGTCCCACACCAATATCCACTTTATCTCTAGTTAAATAGATACCTTCGCCATCATCCAGATAACCATAATAATCATCTAACACATAGCAATCGGTATCACTAAAGGAGTTCTCGCCCTCATAACAGAGTAGATAGTCAGATTGTTTTTTTCGATACATGGCCGGTGTTAACAAGCGATTATCAAAAACAGCATCTCCAAAGAGAAGCAAATAGCGAGGTTGTTCCGCTTCAGTAGTTGCTTCATCATAAAGCATCTTCATAAACAAGCGGTATGCTGTTGCATCGGGTGTACCCGATGAAAACTCATTGTAAATCTGATTAGAGGTAACCACCTGTACGGTCATGCCATCTTTCTCGCGATGAGCAGCAGCTAAACGCTCCGCTTCTTGAAACAGATCGGCATTAGGAGGTGTAATAATCACCATATCCAGATTACGCAAAGCATGTAGGTTTTGGTTTTCTATTGTTCCCATCACCTCTACGCTGGGATAAACAGCCTGTTGATTAAACACAACATACTCGCGAGGCAGGGTATTATCCGCCACAAAAACATACTGTTGATTCGTCAAAGTCCCATCTACCTGGAAATAATTAGCAGCATCGGTTACATCCCATACCACTGTATTTTGGTCCGCATTACTAATAACATATTTCTCCACGCCAGAAGAGGTTCCTCTGAAACGTGTAGCATTGCCATAAAGAGCTAATTTACGGGTAAAGTTTAAGCGTATATAATCTAGATGTGCATTGTTGCTTTGTGCATTTTCAATAACCACTGTGCTAGTACTTTGATCCGCTGTGGGCACCCATTCCTTTGTCATCTCCGCTGCTTTTGCAAGATCGTATACACTATAAGAGGGAGCAATCATAAAAGAGCCCACCATGTTGTCATCAATAGTGACCGAGACATTGGTGCCACCCGAGCTATGAGCTGTCGAAGCAACAGTGATGCTGCCCGGTGTATTGGTTATGCCCTCTAATTGAGAAAAGGTATACGATTTTTTTAGTCCGTTTTTATAGTCATAAGCTTCAAACAAACGTCTACCACCCTCATACCAAGCAAACTCATCCTTCTCATACAATGCATAATCTGGATAAGTAGTTTGCTCCACCGTAGATGCAGTGGCAGTAATAGAACTAACTTTTGGAAAAGATAAAGGTGAATCGCCCTCCGTTAAGAAATAACTACCATAGGTAGAAAAATGGTTCTGTGTATGTACATATCCCTCCTCTGTTACGTCCCAACGAATAGTTCCATTGGCATAAAACAGTAGAGACGACGAAGAGCGCCAAAGCGGCACCTCCTGTAAATCGTCTATCTTGTTCTTAGCAAAATCTTCATATAGCTGATGTCCACCATACCCAAAAAGACGAACCTTCTCTGGTGAGTTAAAGCCCATTTTGCTAAGTTGTGCAGTGGTTAATTTATAAATACCATCCTCCTCCACCTTTATCTGCACCCATTTGCCTGTACTCAGCACAGAAGAGGTAGCATATTTTGGAGTAGCTGCACTACTCTTAGCCAAAGCGCGAAAAGATTTTATTGGATTTTCAACACGAAGCTTAAAAGATAGAAGCTTAAAAATCTGTCCATCTCGAAGCACATA
>JAQWAN010000036.1 GCA_028707655.1 Bacteroidaceae bacterium | reverse complement strand
AAACGTTCGCCTACTTTGCGTTTGGTTTTTAATTCGGTGGCCTTCTCTACTTGTGGATGGAAATCGGTATAAAAATCGCCAATCATTTTCTGCCACTCGATGTTTCCCATAGAGATCTCATCAAATTTCTTCTCAATGTTGGCCGTAAAGTTGTAGTTCATGATATTGGGAATATATTCCAACAAGAAATCGGTTACTACAATACCTATATCGGTTGGGAAAAGTTTCATCTTCTCGGTACCTACCACCTCGGTGGCCACTGTATCCGATATCTTACCATTCTCTAGTGTTAAGATATTGAAGTCTCTATCCTTACCCTCCATATTCTTTTTCTCCACATATTCACGATGTTGGATAGTAGAGATAGTAGGTGCATAGGTAGATGGACGTCCAATACCTAACTCCTCTAACTTACGTACTAAACTAGCCTCTGTGAAACGCGCAGGACGCTGTGTGAAACGCTCCGTTGCTTCCATGGTGGATAGGTTTAACACCTGTCCCTCTGATAAGGGAGGTAAGAGTTTCATACCATTATCTACCTCCACTTCGTCGTCGAACGATTCTTTATAAACACGTAAGAAACCATCAAATTTGATGACCTCACCCGTAGAGACAAAGTGATCTTTCTCGCCACTAACAGCGATCGAAGCGGTTGTTTTTTCTAATTGTGCATCGGCCATCTGAGAAGCTAATGTACGCTTCCAGATAAGCTCATAAAGACTCATCTCTTGTGCACTACCACTAGCTACTCTACGCTCCATATCGGTTGGGCGAATAGCCTCATGTGCCTCTTGTGCACCTTTTGTATGGGTAGCATAATGACGATTCTTAACGTAATTTGCACCCATCATCTCGGTGATGGCTTGTTTACTAGAATCGAGCGCCAATTGGGATAAGTTAAGCGAGTCGGTACGCATATAGGTAATAAAACCCGACTCATATAATTTCTGTGCAACACGCATCGTTAAGCTTACAGGGTAACCGAGCTTACGAGCTGCCTCTTGTTGCAGTGTAGAGGTAGTAAAGGGAGCAGCAGGCGATTTTTTACTAGGGCGCGTAACAATGGAGTCGATCTTAAAATCGGCATGCTTGCAGCGTTCTAAAAATTCCATAGCTTCCTGTTTCGATGGGATACGTCGAGAGAGTTCCGCTTTCATCAAGGTGCTCTTGCCACCAGATGTAGGGATAGGGAATACCGCTATCACGCGATAGGAGGCAACGGGTTTAAATCGTTGTATCTCACGCTCTTGCTCTACGATAAGGCGAACAGCGACTGACTGTACACGTCCGGCAGAAAGAGAGGGTTTCACTTTTCTCCATAAAACAGGAGAGACCTGAAAACCAACAATACGATCTAACACGCGACGAGCTTGTTGCGCATTGACCACATCTATATTAATATGTCGTGGCGACTTAAGTGCGCCTAAAATAGCAGATTTTGTAATCTCATGAAAAACAATACGGTTTGTGGATAGAGGATCGAGCTCTAATACTTCGGCTAAATGCCAAGCAATGGCCTCCCCCTCACGGTCCTCATCGGATGCTAGCCACACTGTTTCTGATGAACTAGCCTCCTCTTTTAACTCGTTTACTAACTTTCTTTTATCTATAGGGACTTCATAATTTGGAGCAAAGTTATGCTCTAAATCGATTGAAAAATCATTCTTCTTTAAATCGCGTATATGTCCATAACTAGACAGTACTTTATAATCATTCCCTAGAAATTTTTCTATTGTCTTCGCCTTTGCAGGTGACTCTACTATAACAAGGTTCTTGTGCATCACTTTATTTTTTACATTCGCAAAAGTAGAAAAAACTTATTGTCTCTCCTTATAATAAAGTAAAAATCAACCTTTTTTTAATAAAATCATAGTAAAAAGAAAGAAATCAAGTACTTATACCAGAAATTAGTGAATAAACATTCACCAGCTTTTCTAAAAAACAACACGAATACCCCCTAAGATAGAAAAGGTGGGCATGGGATAATTTGGAAAAGCATACGATTTTTCATTCAATAAATTGTTTACATCGGCATAAATAGAAAACTTAGGATGAATAGAATAGACCGCTTTTACATTGAAGCAAGAGAAATCGTCAATAAAGTGGGCTGTTTTTTCTCTTCCGGTGTAGGTATAAACAGCGGATAGCTCAAGAGGTTGTACCGGCCGATAGGTAAGAGTGGCTTTGAGCTGAGAAGAGGCTTTAAGCAGATAATAGGCTGCAGGAAGGGGAGTGCTCCATCCATATACCTTTGCCGATAGCTCGCAGCTGATTCTATCTTTCATCTGATATTTTAAAGCAGCACCAAACACGGTTCTTTTGGTATCGTGCTGTTCTATCGTTTGTAGAGTGGCCGTGGTAACGGGCAAATAGATATCGTTTATTATATATTCATAGCCACCATATAGATTGCCCCAGAAGCCGGAAAAAAAGGCACGAACACCTAATTGAAGGTCTAGGGGTTGAAACGATGATTTATTACTAATTTGCTCGGTGCTCAAATAGGGATAGCGCGTTTGCAAATAGCGACGGTCGGTTAACTGAACATCACCTGTTGCCGAGAGATAAAGAAGGCCAGTATCCATCCAGTGATAGGCGAGATACAGATTGGGTGCCACATGATAGCGTACCTTATCGGCGTTTTGAAGGGCCACATTAATCCCCAAACGAATGTCCCATTTCTCTTTGGCAAAAGAATAGTAGGGAGAAACCGAGAGATAGGTGTGTGCTTCTGCTTGTGCAATAGAGTAGAAGGTTCTGTTTGCTTTAACCCTTACCCCTACCTTATGAGTGGCAGAGAAAGAACTTTCCATCTCTCCATCAAAGGTTAATTGTTGCTCTTTATAGCCCTTTAACGCGAGCGCAGGCAAATCGTCTATCCCAAAATAGGAATAGCTGATACCCGCTTTTAGCTTTACCTGCTCCCTCTGTGAACGCACAAAAGAGTGCAGTGTTACCTGTGGCGTAGATTGTGTGGTGAGCGCTAAATTAGCAGCCGCCCCATCGTAAGCAAAGGTGTAGTTGTCTACTCCAATCCATGCATCCATGCCCCAATCTAACGTTGCAGCATGTTTCAAATAATCTAATCCTACACGTGTGCGGTAATAATGCATATCGTATGCGCTACCCTCTTCCTGTTCAAAAGAGCCATCTATCCCCGCTAAGGTGGCCGTTAAGCTGATCTCTGAATCAGGCGATAGAGCTCCTTTAAGAAAGAGTGCTCCATCTACTCTACCCATGCCACCATAACCCAGTCTTAAATAGTTCTTCAAGCTTTTCTCCATCGAGATGGGGTTTTTATAGGAGGACAAAAGCGGTGCTGCTTCCCATTGAGAGGGTAGCGTAGAGCTAAAGATATAGCGTATGCGTTGCTTCTGTATAGTAACGGGTATCGGTTTAGGTAAAGCATTTAGCTTAGCAGCATCCGAAATTTCGGATTGATAATCTTGTTCCACCACCATACTTTGGTGCAGGGTGGAGTCGGAGCGTTGTGTCTGTGCTTTTGCTACAAACGTGGCTCCAAAGAGAAACAGTAGATAAAGGGAAAGACGTGAAAATATAAATGGTTTCATATACTAATTCTTTTTCTTTTGCTTATTTAATTGGTCTAAACGTTCGGTAATTTTATCGGCTATCTCATCTTTGCCTTTGTAGTTTTGCTGCAAAGATAATAGATACTGCTGCGCCTCTAAAGGACGGTCCATCTGCACATATACGTCGGACAACAGGAGAAAGCTTTTAGCCAACCAGTAGGCATGAGGTGTACTTTGCTCGATGTAATTTAAAATCTCTTTCTCAGCTGTTTCATATCTCTTTTGCGTGAAATAGCAGTCGGCTAATAGGTATTTAGCCTCCGCACCATAGCGATTGCGTGGGTCTTTGGAGAGTATTTTTAAATCGGGTAAAGCGCCCTCTATATCTTTAAGTTGTAGATACGATTTGGCACGTCCGTATCGCGCCTCGTTTTCCTCCTCTTGCGTCAGTTTCTTTTCCGCCAAGAGTTGTGCTGCAGCGGTAATAACCTTGGCATGTTGGCGCAGCATATAAACACAACGGAACATACCGAGTTTTGCCATTACACGATGTTCTCTCGTAGTCGACTTGGTTTTAAGTAACTGATAGACTTTATAGGCCTCTTGGTATTCGCGTTGACCATAATAAATTTCGGAAGCATACACCATGGTGGATTCTGAGAAGGCATTATCTGGATAGGCTAATATCGGTTTAAAATGGGCAAGAGCACCCTCTAAATGACGTTCACGATAGGCAAACACACCAATATAATAATGTGCATTTAGGGTGTATTTTCCCTGTGGGAACTCCTTTAGATAGCGCTGGAAACTAGTAACAGCCTGTCGTTTCTCGCCACGTAGATAGATCTTCTCCGCAGCAATATAGGTCAGCGAGTCGCGTTGACTGGTACCCACCTTAACGCCAGTGTTCAAGGTGTTTACATAAGCGGCATAAGCATCAATATTATTGGTATCGATATAGATAGACTGTAAATCTTTTAAAGCAAGAGTAGCTTCTTCACTCTCGGGATAGTTCCTTACAACCAGTTTATAAGCCTCAATGGCTTTGTTGTATGCATTATCTTGGTAGTATAACAAGCCAATCTCATTGGCCGATTTTCGAGCCAATGGTCGGTCGGGGAAACGCTCTACCACTTGCAAGAATTGTTGAATGGCTCTACGGTTATCTTTTAATTGCACATAGGAGCGACCACATTCATAATAGGCGGTCTCCACATAATTGGAATGCGGATAAGACTCAATGAGTTTCTTTAAGAAATGAATTTTTCCTAAGTAATCGTGTTGACGCCCCACCACCAAAGCCTCTTGATAGAGGGAATAGTCGGCCATGGTAGTATCTTTTTCTTGTGCTAGAGCATAATAACTTTGTGCATCTGAAAACTGTTTACGTTGGAACGCACAATCACCCAAACGGTTGTAAACATCGGCCGTAACATTGGGTACTAACGCCGTACTAGAGGTGGCCAGTAAAAAACGATCGGCAGCTTCTTCATACTCCTTATCTCCGAAATGGATATAGCCGAGTGCGTATTGTGCCAAAGCATACATATCACTTGCGGGGTGAACAGCGAGAGAGAGGTAGGTGGTAAAATAGCGAGCTGCTTGCACTTTATCGTTCAATCGATAGCTACTCTCCCCCTTCCAATAATACGCATTGGCTCTGATGCTAGTGCTATAGGGTCCTACTTGCAAAGATTGGTCAAAATAGTTAATCGCTTTTGCATAAGCAGCATTGGCAAAAGCCTCTACACCCAATTCATATAGGATATGTTGTTTAGCCGTTAGAATTTTGGCATTGGGATAAGCAATCTTATTAATAGAAGCCAGCGAAGTAGCATAGCTCTTGGTGGTCATATATACCTCGACTAGATAGTCGCTTACAGTGGTGACATACTTAGATTGTGGATAGCGATTTATAAAATTCTCGAAGGCTGTTACGGACTCTCCAAAAGCGGAATAAGAGGTAGCATGCAGACTTAAGGCATAATTATAGGCAGCTTGTTCGGTTACTGCTGGGTCATTATTCATTAGAGCGGCCTGTTCAAAAACAATACGCGCTTTATCTTGTTGTTCCAGACGTAGAAAAGAAAAGCCGCTATGCAAATAGGCATTTTGTGCCATAGCATCTTGTTGACCACATACCTTTTGGAAGGATTGGATGGCGGATGGATACTGCTCCGTGCGATAATAGGAGAGTCCCAATTGATAATAGACCTCTCTAATCTGCTGTTTGCCTTTGGTAGCAAAAGCAGAAAGTAGGGGTATTGCCTCGTTATACTGTTCTAAAAAGAAATAGGCCCCACCCAATAAACGTTGCATCTCTACCGCATGGGTATCGGTAGCAAACGATTTTAAATAGGGAGTAGCCACCGATACAACCTGCGAATAGTTTTTTTGTGCATAGTAGATGGCTGCTATATAATAGGGAACGATAGCTTGATAGGCAGGTATATGCTGAAGGGGTAAGAAGGCGGTTAATGCTTCTGCATAATGTTGCTGTTGATAGGCAATAAAAGCTAGCTGATAGTTAGCTTGGTCTACATAGCGTAGAGAGGTGGCACGCAGGGTTTTCCACCAGATAGTAGCAGCAACATATTGTTGACGCTGCATCAAACCATAGGCCAAACGATAGGTACAATCGGAGCATTCGGCAGTAGGGAGCTCATCCAGCTCACAGCGTTGCAAAAAAGAGCTACTCGCTTCATATTTTTTCTGAAAAAAATAGGCCGATCCTATCCTCGCATTGATTGTATTACGATAGGGTGTGTCGGGGTAATCCGACAAGTAGGCTGTCAACCGTTGGATGGCATCGGGCTGGTTTAGCTCGTAAGAGATAGTAGCACGCATATATTGTACCTCTTGTGCATGTTCTGCAAGCGAGGCGTGGTCATTACTATCTAACAGGGTCAGTGCGGAGCTATAGGCTTTATCTTTAAAAAGCGATACTACTTGTTGATATAGATTAGGAACAATTTGCTGTGCAGCACTTGTTGACACAAAAACAAATAGAAACAAGCAGAGAAGAAGAGGGATTATTCTTTTCATGTACATAGAGTTTGAATTAGCTAGACAAAGATAAATATTTTATGCATTCCACTGTGTATATTCAGAAAAAATGAAGTTGTGTTACTTCTATTAACCATTAAGGGGCGAATAAAGAGTTATTATTTTGGAAATCAACCTTTTTATTCGTTTTTTTGTAGAAAAGAACCTTATGATGAAAATAAAACAGCTACTTTTTGGTGTCACCCTATTGACACTTTTACTAACGAGCTGCTCTACCACACAATCGGTTGTTGATCTACCAAAGCAACAGGATGTGCAACAAAGCAAGCGGGGAAAGAAGAAGCAGATAAATGCCCTCATTAAGTATGCTAAACGCTATAAAGGGGTGCCCTATAAATATGCAGGAAAGGGACCTAAGAACTTTGATTGTTCAGGTTTTACCCGTTTTGTTTTTAAGCATATAGGGTATACACTACCCGGTTACTCAAGGGGACAAGCAACAAAGGGCAAAAAAGTTGCAACAAAAAAGATTAAGAAAGGCGATTTAGTTTTCTTTACCGGACGGAAGACAGGAAACAGAGTGGGACATGTGGGGCTCGTAATTAGTGCCAACAAACAATCGTTTGAATTTATCCATGCTTCACTTAAAGGGGTTAAGATAAACAGATATCCCACGGATACCTATTACAAAAAACATTTTAAATTTGCACGCCGCATTATTCCATAGGGCAAAACGTAATTTCATAAAAGGGGCTGTCTAATTACTTAGACAGCCCCTGTTTTTATAATAGGATAAACGCCTCTTTCTTATCGAAAGTTATTAGGTGTATTGCGTTCTCCAGCAGCATTGTTGGTGTCTTGCACATCCCACCAAACACGTGTACCTTGATTAATATTTGGCACATTCTCGCTATTGTTGTCCATCTCACTATAAGGATAGTTGATACGTTTGATAAATTTTCCCATAGGGATATTGGCATCGCGGTTATCTAACACATTCAATAAACGAGGATAATCGGTTCTTCTAAAATCGGCCCATCCTTCGTTACCATTAGGGAAAGATGCTAACCATTTCTGTGTAATGATTTGCTCTAACATACCCTCTTTATCACCCGTTTCAAATGGATTGTCTATCTCGCCACTATAAATCTTTAAGCCAGAGATATAAGCATCTGCTACACTAGACGACATATGATAGTATCCCGATATAGAAGCACGAATGCCCTCTTCAAATAGACTCTGTGGTGTGCCATTAGCACCAGCCCAACCTCTAAGTGCTGCTTCTGCTTCACAGAACTTAGATTGTGCATAACCAAACCAGTAGAACTCGCGACTGTAACCAAACCAATAATCATCGCGAAGTACTGTTTTATCTTCCCAAGAGTTAACCTTCAAAACAGAATATTTCTCTGAGGTGTGATTGATGTCATTACTACCAATAGGACAACCGGTATATTCCGTTCTACGATTCTCGTTTCCTAGTAGTAACATATCCATAGGAGATGGTTTGAACCAACAAACTGTACAACGTGGGTCTAATGCAGCACTTTGACCTCTATATGCATTTTCTAAGTCTTTAGACATCACAGCATCCACATAGCGGAAACTACAATTGGCTATTTCATTTTCTTCGCCACCAGCATTCTCACCACCCATTTCAACAGGTGCATATCTAGGCACTGTTTTCATTCTATCTGCAGTGGAGCTCATCAAACCAGCAGGTTGTGCCATAGCAGCTTCACCCTCTAATTTAGCACGAGCAGGATCGGCATTAGAAATACGAAGTGCTAAGTTTAAGCGAAGTGAATTAGCAAAACGCATCCATTTAGCTTCATCTCCACCAAAACATTTATCATCTGCAGCGTCGAACACAAATTCACATTGACCAGGTTTAATGCTATCCGTAGCTTGTGCTAACACCTTAAACACTAAGTCGTATACTTTCTCTTGTGAATCGTATACCGATTTCTCTGCAGCAGGAAGTCCTTTAACTAGATCCTTAAAAGGAAGGTCGCCATACGTATCACTCATCGTTGCTGCTAAATAAGCATAATAGATACGTGTAATATAGAACGCATTTTTATATTTAGCATAGTCTACATATCTAAAGGTACGTGCTAAAGATTGATACTCGGTGGTACGTTCTTTATAGAAGTGGCTCCAACGAAGTGAAGACCATCCTTCTGAATAGACATAATTAGGAGAACTTACTAAGAACTCTTTTTTGTTTGTCCAAAAATAACCCGCGTAAATATCGTGTGTTAAATTGGTGGTACGTTGATAATCATTGGCTAGTCCCTCGTACGTAAAGGTTTTAAAGGTAGAACCAATCTCCGCTTGTTTGCCCTCTAAATCGGCTAATTCCTCCGCTGTAACAGAGGGTGCAAAATTAATTTCCGAAAAAGGATCGGGTGTTGGATCGGGATCGACATTACCCGATGGCTCGTATGGAGGTGCATAAGGAAATTTGTTTAAATCCTCAAACCCATCTGTACAAGCGTATGGCAAAGTAACCATACCCAAGCAGCATACCATTAGTAATTTATTTGCTATTTTATTAATTGTTTTCATATCTAGATTGATTAAAAGCTTGCGTTAACTGAAAAGCCAAAGGTTCTGGAATAAGGAACTGATGTAAAATCAATTGCTTGCGAGAACATAGAGGTGTTATATCCACCCTCTGGACTTGTTCCTGGTGTATGTTTCACTAAATAAACTAAGTTACGTCCTACTACAGAAACACGGAATGAACTAAAAGGTGTTTTCTTCAATAGTGCACGAGGGAAAGAGTAAGAAAGCGATAATTCTTTTAGTTTAATGAAAGAAGCATCGTACATAAAATACTCTGCATATCCTTGGTTAGAACCAATGGTAGAGTAGAATAGTTCAGCAGAGATAGGCGTTGTGTTAGGAGTTCCATCTTCATTGACACCCTTTACAATCATATCTTCGCGATTCTCTGTACGTTTTGCTGTACCATAACCTGTTGCAATAGCTTCAGAAATAGAAACAATATCACCACCAAATTTCATATCAAACAAAGCAGATAGTGTAAAGCCTTTATAGGTAAAAGATGGGGTAACCGACATTAATAAATCGGGTTGAATATTACCGATTGGTGTTTTAGAACGTTCTCCAGCATCTAAAGGAAGGCCATTACGTGTTACTACATTTCCATTGGCATCTTTTTTAGCGGTTTTAATAGGATAAATATCACCTAGTTTTCCACCTTCAGAAGCACCAACATCTACCATCATATCTTGTGCACCGCCACTAAAGCTCATATATTTACTACCATCGGTCAATTTTTTCACGGTTGTAGTATTCTTTGCAAAATTGACATCCAAGTTAAACGTAAAATCTTTTGTCTTAATAGGTGTGGTATAAACCATCAACTCTAGACCTTTATTTACAATTTCACCAGCATTAATCCATTTGTTGTCAAAACCTGAAGATAGAGACATAGGTACTGCCATAATCTGATTCTTAGTCAACGAGTAGTAGTAGGTGAAATCAAATTCTAAACGATTGTTGAAGAACTTCATATCTAAACCACCTTCATAAGCGGTAGAGATCTCAGGTTTCAACTCGCTATTTGCCTTTGTAGATGGATTTTTGGAAGAGGGTCCACTTTCTGTTTGTTCCCAATTTAAGTAGTTCTGCAATTGGTATGGATCGGTATCTTTACCTACTTGTGCAATAGATAAACGCATCTTTGCAAAAGTTAACCATGATGGTTTTGTCCAATTCATTTTGTCCATGAAGTCGGTCATCACAAAACTTAAGTTAGCTGATGGGTAAAAATAGGAATTATTATCAGTAGGAAGCGTAGAGGACCAGTCGTTACGAGCGGTTAAATCTAAAGCTAAGTACTCATTCCAAGCTAATTGCATGGTTCCGAAAATAGAATTGGTTCTACGCTCGCTAGGAGACATCTGCACACCGCTATTAAAGCCTTGTGCGGAGTTGTGATACCAATAACCAGGGGTGTTCATCAACGATGAGTTAGCACCAATACCTTTTATCTTTTGGTACATCATATTGCTACCAAGCGTATAGCCCAAACGAAGACGATCACTCAATTGATTCTCTCCTATCACCATAAACTCAATGTTATGTTCATAAAAGCTATTCTCTTGTGAACGATACGATTCTTTTTCTTGCGCATCGGTACAACCATTGGTTAAGTCTTTGTCTTCAATGCTTGTGTTATAATAATCAAATGAGTATTTGGCAGAAGCATGTAACCACGAGGTGATGTTAAACTTAGCAGCATAGTAACCAAATGCTCTCCAACGTTCATCACTATTGGTATATCTATAATTCAAATAGTAGGGATTCAATAGTGTGGTATTGGGTCCTGTATAATAGATATGGCGTTTATCATCACTCTTAAACTTTTGAATGCTGCTTAAACTGATATTATTGGGTAAGAAAAAGAGTTGATATACTTCACCATATTGTCCGTAAACAGGTCTGTTTTCTGCTTTCATACGCGACAAAGAGATTTTTGAATCTACAGAAAAATATTTGTTCAATTCTATTCCTGCTTTCACGTCAATGTTCATTTTCTCCATGCTCTCATCCTTAAACATACCATCTGCTTGGGTAGTACCAAAAGAGACACGATAGTTTGCTTTTTCGGTTACATTTCCTACAGATAGATTATGGGTTTGCGAAAAACCAGTTGAGAAATAATCTTTCAATGGATTGCCATAATTGGAATAGGTCTGTGTGCCATAGTTATCGCTTACATATGGATGACCATCTAACTCAGCACCAAAACTAGAGGAAGATGTAGGGTCAAAAACACCATTAGAACCTTGACCATATTTGGTTTGTCTGTTTAGGGTTTCTGCTACTGTTGTCCAAGTACAGCTTCCGCTATACGTAACACCAAAACCATCGGATTTAGCACCACGTTTTGTGGTAACCAAGATAACACCATTACCCGCACGAGAACCATACAAAGCCGCAGCATTTGGTCCTTTTAAGACAGAGATACTCTCAATGTCATCTGGGTTGATATAGGCAGAAGCTCCACCACGGTCAACACCACCCCATGTACTTGCAGAGGAGTTGTTATTATCATTAAAAGGAACACCATCAATGACCCATAGTGGTTGGTTATTGTCGGTCAACGAGGAGTTACCACG
>JAQWAN010000035.1 GCA_028707655.1 Bacteroidaceae bacterium | reverse complement strand
GCAGCTACTGCACCCGACCTATTTTCTGCATGGTTACATCAATATGGAGCCAACAAAATTATCTTAGGCGCCGATGTAAAGGAAGAAACGATTGCTATTCATGGATGGAAAGAGGAGAGCAACCTTGCTCTATTTCCTTTTTTAGAAAAAAATATAGCAAATGGTGTTCAGCAGATTATCTGTACAGACATCGAACAAGATGGCATGCTACAAGGTCCCTCCATTGCTCTTTATAAAAAGATAATGAAGCACTACCCTACCTGCCACCTCATTGCAAGTGGAGGGGTAAGCAAAATAGAAGATATCTACGCACTAGAAACAGCTGGCATCCCTGCAGTTATTGTAGGAAAGGCAATCTATGAAGAACGTATCAGCTTAAAAGAGCTAAAACAACTGATTTACTCATCTCTTTAGTTTATAATTATGTTAGCAAAACGAATCATACCTTGTCTAGATATAAAAAATGGAACAACGGTTAAAGGTACTAATTTTATCCACCTACAAGAAGCTGGCGACCCGGTTGAGTTGGGCAAACGATATAGTGAAGAGGGTGCAGATGAATTGGTGTTCTTAGATATCACAGCTAGTCTAGAACAACGAAAAACATTCACAGACCTAGTAAAAAAGATAGCTGCTGAGATAAAAATTCCCTTTACTGTTGGAGGTGGTATCCACACATTAGAAGATGTGGACCGCCTATTGCAAGCTGGAGCCGATAAAATATCCATCAACTCCTCTGCAATCAAACGCCCCGAACTAATCGAAGAGATTGCTGCACATTTCGGTTCACAGGTTTGTGTAGTAGCTGTTGATGCGGCTTGCAGCGCAGAAGGATGGAAATGCTATCTCAACGGAGGACGTGTAGAAACCAACAAAGAGCTCTTCACATGGGCCAAAGAGGTGGCCGATAGAGGAGCAGGCGAACTCCTATTCACCAGCATGGATCATGATGGTACAAAACAAGGATTTGCCAATCAAGCATTGGCTCAATTATCTAGCAATCTCCCTATTCCGATTATTGCTTCGGGAGGTGCCGGTAAAAAAGAGGATTTTAGAGATGTTTTCACACAAGGAAAAGCAGATGCCGCACTAGCAGCCAGTGTTTTTCACTTTGGAGAAATCCCAATTCCAAAATTAAAATTGTATCTTTGTGAGCAAAATATTACAGTAAGAACAGTATAATAAAATTAGATAAGATGGAATTAGATTTTGAGAAAATGGGGGGACTTATCCCTGCCATCATACAAGACAATAGCACAGCTAAAGTGCTAATGCTTGGATTTATGAATCGTGAGGCTTATGAAAAGACAATCGAAACTGGAAAAGCAACTTTCTACAGTCGCACACGTAAAAAATTATGGACAAAAGGTGAAGAAAGTGGCCATTTTCTTCATGTTGTAGAAATATTAGAAGACTGCGACCAAGACACACTTCTTATCAAAGCAAACCCAGTAGGTCCCGTTTGTCACAAGGGATGGGATACTTGTTGGAATGAAAAAAACACAACAGACATCAATTTCTTAACACATCTACAAGATTTTATTGAGAAACGTCATGAGGAGATGCCAGAGGGATCGTATACTACCTCTCTCTTTAATGCAGGCATAAACAGAATGGCACAAAAAGTAGGAGAAGAAGCTGTTGAAACAGTTATCGAAGCAACCAACGGAAAAGAAGACCGACTTATTTATGAAGCTTCCGACCTTATTTATCATTTGATTGTTTTATTAACATCAAAAGGCCTTCGAATTGAGGACTTAGCACGCGAACTAAAAAAACGCCATAAATAGTAGCGACAAACACAACATAGAATGATTGTAGACTATCAACATATAGATATTTACCAAGAGGAAAATTGTATTTTAAAAGATGTCAATTTGCAATTGGAGACGGGCGACTACCTCTATCTAATTGGTAAAGTCGGTTCGGGAAAAACGAGCCTACTAAAAACGATGTATGGAGAATTAGAGCTGTTTGATGGAAAAGCAAAAGTACTAGGATACAACATGCTCAATCTGAAACGTAGACAAATCCCTACGCTTCGAAGAGATATTGGTATTGTTTTTCAAGACTTTCAACTACTAACAGACCGCTCGGTCTACGAGAATTTGGCTTTCGTGCTACGCGCCACTAAATGGAAAAATGACACAAAGATAAACAACCGCATAGAGACAGTGCTGAATGAGGTCGGTATGCTACATAAGCGACATAAATTACCGAACGAACTTTCCGGTGGAGAGCAACAACGAATTGTTATTGCACGCGCCATTCTTAACTCGCCACGACTCATCTTAGCTGATGAGCCAACAGGTAACTTAGATGCAGAGACCGGAAACGATATTATTGAGCTACTCAAAAAGATAAGTAGAGAGGGATCTACTGTTATTATCACTACACATAATCTACGCACCATCGACGAACATCCTGGAAAGGTTATTTTATGCGATAACCATTCGCTAACAGATGTTACACGCTACTGGGGACAGCGGAAAGCACCTCCACCCGTAGAATATGCCCCACGCTATGTAAACAATAATGAGATAGAACTAACTGATTTAATTAGAAACAAGCAGCAAACTACCCTTGATTAATAAACAATAATTATAACAAAATATAGGATGAAAGTACTTAAATTTGGAGGAACATCTGTTGGCTCAGCAAAACAGATAAAGGAAGTCGCAAAATTGATCAACAATGGAGATAAATGTATTGTTGTTCTTTCAGCTATGGCTGGTACTACTAATACATTGGTAGATATTGCCGACTATTTGTTTAAGAAAAACCCAGAAGGAGCAAATGAGATTATTAATCAATTGGAGAAATCTTACCATCACCATTTGGAAGAGCTTCTTTCTACAGCTGAATATAAACAAAAAGGGGCTGAACTGATAGAGCATCATTTTAACTTGATCCGTTCCTTCACAAAAGACATTTTCACGGTATACGAAGAGCGAATCATCTTAGCACAAGGAGAACTAATGTCAACGGGGTTAATGACCTACTATTTATTAGAGAATGGGGTAAAAGCAGAGCTTCTCCCTGCACTTGAGTTTATACGTACGGATAAAAATGCAGAACCCGATTTAGCTTACATCAAAGAAAAATTGTTACAACTATTAGAAACAACACCAGAAGCAGACATCTACATAACACAGGGTTATATCTGTCGCAATGCTTATGGTGAGTACGACAATCTACAACGTGGAGGAAGTGACTATACTGCCTCCTTAATTGGTGCAGCTATAGAAGCACAAGAGATTCAGATTTGGACAGACATTGACGGATTGCATAACAATGATCCTCGTTTTGTTGCCAACACACAACCTATTAGACAGCTCAATTTTGACGAAGCTGCCGAGCTATCCTATTTTGGGGCAACTATCTTACATCCTACCTGCATTCAGCCTGCAAAATATGCGAATATTCCTGTTCGTCTATTAAACACCATGGAGCCGGAAGCAAAAGGCACACTCATCTCCAATGTATCCGAAAGAGATAGAATAAAAGCGGTAGCGGGAAAAGATAAAATTACAGCCATTCAAATCAAATCGAGTAGAATGCTACTGGCCTACGGATTTCTTCGTAAGGTTTTTGAAATCTTTGAAACATACCAGACCCCAATCGATATGGTTTGTACCTCAGAAGTGGGTGTGTCCATAACCATTGACAACACCACCAAACTAGCTGAGATTTTAAGCGAATTGAGAAAATACGGAACCGTTACTGTTGACCAAGATATGTGTATTATCTGCGTAGTAGGCGATTTAAAATGGACAAATGTTGGATTCGAAGCAATTGCATTAGATGCCATGAAAGAGATACCTGTACGTATGATATCCTATGGTGGTAGCAACCATAACATCTCCTTTCTAATTGATAATGAGAATAAGCAACGCGCACTAAATGCTTTAAGTGACAAGCTATTCAACCAAAAAAACAACTAAAAAAATGACAACTTTTTGTTCCGATAAGCTACAAAAGATAACGACTCCATTCTACTACTACGACTCAGTATTACTAGAGGAGACACTTAATGAAGTGAAAAAAAGAGAAGCAGCATACAGCAATTACGAAGTACACTATGCAGTTAAAGCAAATGCCAATAATACAATCTTACAAAAGATTCAACAAAAAGGATTTGGAGCAGATTGTGTGAGTGGAGGAGAAATTCTTGCAGCTATAGAAGCTGGATTCTCACCAAACAAAATTGTATTTGCAGGAGTGGGTAAATCGGATTGGGAGATAAATGTAGGACTAGACCAAAACATTTTCTGCTTCAATGTGGAATCGATTCCAGAGTTATTGGTAATCAACGAACTAGCCACTGCAAAGCAGAAAAAGGCATCTATTGCAATCCGCCTTAACCCGGATGTAAAAGCAGATACCCATGCCAACATCTCTACGGGACAGAAAGAAACAAAGTTCGGTATCTATTTTGAAGATATGGACAAGGTGCTTGACGTTCTTCGCACATGCGATGCTATTGAACTTATCGGAATTCATTTCCACATAGGTTCTCAGATACTTAAGATGGATAATTTCGTATCCCTCTGTCAGCGTATAAACCAGATTCAAGACCATCTTGAACAGGTGGGCGTACAACTCAAACATATCAATGTGGGTGGAGGATTAGGTATTAATTACACCGACCCTGAGCAAGATCCTATTCCTAATTTTGCAGACTATTTTGCTGTTTTCAACACACATCTTCATTTACGTGATACACAGAAGTTACATTTTGAATTAGGACGCTCTATCGTTGCACAATGTGGTAGCCTAATCAGCAAAGTTCTCTACATAAAAGAGGGTGTCAATAAGAAATTTGCGATATTAGATGCGGGTATGACCGAGTTAATTCGTCCAGCCCTCTACCAAGCCTATCATAAGATAGAGAATATCAGCAATCCTCAAGAAGAATATGAGGAATACGATGTAGTAGGACCTATTTGTGAATCGTCCGATGTCTTCAACAAAAACGTAAAACTAAATGTTGCAAAACGTGGCGACCTAATTGCAATTCGCTCTGCAGGTGCTTACGGCGAGGTAATGGCTTCTGGCTATAATTGCAGAACCCTACCTAAGAGTTATTTCTCAGAAGAGGTGTAAACACAGACCTCTATACATAAAAAAAAGATTCTCTTTTAAAAGAGAATCTTTTTTTATGCGTTTATTTTACGTAAGCTACAGACTATACATAAGTCTCTAATAGCTTCACAAAATTATTTTCTGGATAAATAGTAATATCAGACACAGTAGCTGTAAACAAAACAGTTTCACCAGCGTGCATATCAATCTCATTACCCTCATTATCAACTAACTGACAAGCTCCACCAATACATATAAATATAATAAAGGAATCAAGCTCTGAATAGTCGCAAGAAATCTCCTCCGTCAAGTCGTACAACGATGTAACAAAATAAGGAGAAGCCACGAGTTCAATAGGCTCATCTTTTTCAGGGGTATAAATAGTACGATACTCATCTAACACCTCATAATCAATGGCATCTTTAGCCAATTCGGTATGCAACTCTCTCTTCTTACCCTCAGCATCTTTACGATCGAAATCATAGATACGATAAGTGATATCAGACGTTTGTTGAATCTCTGCAATAAATGCTCCCGCACCAATACTATGTACTCTACCTGCAGGCAAAAAGAAAACATCATCTGGACGAATCACGTACTCTTTTAAAACATCCGTAATAGCAGATTTATAGATCAAATCTTTATACTGGCGAGCATCAATTTGCTTAGAGAATCCTGAACGAAGTTTTGCATTTTTATCCGCATCGATCACATACCACATCTCCGTTTTTCCAAATGAATCATGGCGAAGAGATGCTAACTCATCATTAGGGTGCACCTGGATGGATAGATCTTTTCGAGCATCAATAAACTTGATTAGCAGTGGAAGTACGTCACCAAAGTGCGCATAATTATCTTCACCTACAATCTCTTCCTTAAACTCTCTAATCAACGACGAAATGGTACGTCCTTTATATTCGCCATTAGCAACGACAGACTCATTTCCTTTGACACCAGAAATTTCCCAGCTCTCACCAACTTGGTGTTGCTCGGAATTTAAATGCTTGAATGGAATAATTCGCTCTCCACCCCAAAGTACTTGCTTTAATATGGGGTCAAATTTTAGAGGATACATAATGTTTTTATTAATAAATATTAGTTAATAAGAGGTGAAATAAAAAAAGCAGATAAATAAGACTATTTATCTGCTTCAAGACTAAAGCGGTGCGTACGAGACTCGAACTCGTGACCCCATGCGTGACAGGCATGTATTCTAACCAACTGAACTAACGCACCATAATATCGATGACCACATATCTCTCGATTGCGAGTGCAAATGTATAAATAAAATTCATACTTGCAATACCTATATCCTATTATTTTTCATTTTTTTTCGTTTATTTCTCCTGTTTTAGGCAAATAGATTGATTCTCAACGATTTATAATTTGAAGAAAAAACACGTCTATAAAGCCCTCAGCGGTGGACAACCAGTCGATTAAACAGGAGCTCTGTATAAAACCCGACTTTTCGAAAACAGCTTTACTGGCTCCGTTAGTTACAGGAATATATGCATAAAGCTGATGCAGCTGCAAAAGCTGAAAAGAGTAAGTAGTTAAAAGAGAGACCGCCTCTGTAGCTATGCCTTTATTACGATAAGCCGGTAGAACCAACACCCCAACAGCAGCTCTTCTATGCATTGGGTCAAAATCGCTCAAGTCGACCATACCCAATACCTCCTCAGTCTCCTTATCTACAATCATCATACGTAGTTGACGGTCTATAAACAGATCGTGCGCTGACTCCTCTATAAACAGCTGTAGGAGATGTCTAGAATAGGGAGTCACACCCATTCCAACAGACCAAAGAGAGGTATCATTCTCCACACCATACATAAGATCCAGATCCGTTGGTTCTGGAGCCCTCAATTTTATTCTTTCGCCAGTTAAATACATAGTTTTCGTGTTTAGGTATACACCTTATTGGGTAAAATCAGCACAAAGCTTTCTTGTGAATAGGTACCTATCACCAGATTAGAGGCAACAGCAGCACTATTTTGGAGTATCGATTGCATGGAGAACTGCTCCATCTCATAAACCACATGGGTGTAGAGAGACAAGTCAATACCTAGTCCATAAGGTCCGTTAGGTGCTGTACGCTCACTAGCCACTACAAAACTATGTTTTCTAGTCAGCTGATTGCGCTTACAAAGCTCTCTCACCTGATGAATCATAGCCTCACTGCCCAGCACAATAAATCGAGGTTCCACCTCCTTTTTCGGTGTTAAAAAGAAGCCAGCTGCTCTTTTTACTAAAGCCATCGCAGCCCGCATATAAATGGCCATCTTTATTAGGAGAGAAAAACCAATAGTATAATGTGGGAAATGTTTTCTAAAAAAGATAAGCATCGCCTGATAAAACACCTTTACATAGCGAGTGGAGTTTTTCTTTGTACTCTCCCCCTTATAATGCAAAATAGGAGTAGGCAAATAATAATTTTTATAGCCCCCTTTGGTGATGCGATAAGAGAGGTCCACATCTTCGCCATACATAAAGAACTGTTCATCTAACAAGCCCACTTCGTTTAATGTTTTTCTGCGGAGAAACATGAAAGCGCCAGATAAAATATCGATTGGCGATTTTGCATTTTTATCCAAAAATCGCATATAATAACGACCAAACCGTTTCGAATAGGGGAACAATTGAGAGAGTCCAGTGATCTTATAAAACGAGGTGGCGGGAGATGGGAAACCACGTCGTGATTCATAGGCAAACGAACCATCGGCGCCAAACATTTTCACACCAATGCCCCCCACTTCTGCATCAGCATGCATCAGCTCTAAGCAGTCTCGAAAAACCGTTTCACTAAGCAAAGTATCCGGATTTACTAAAGCCACATAATCACTCTGAGCATATTTTATCGCTAAATTATTAGCCGAAGAAAATCCGCTATTCGTTTTATTCGCCATAAAATGTACCGTTGGAAAACGCTTAGAGAGATAATCTATCGATCCATCCGAGGAGCAATTATCTACCACATAAACAGCAACGCGCAATCCTTTAGACGCACGAAACACAGAGCGTATGCACTGCTCCACATAATACTTCACATTATAGTTTACAATGACAACAGCGATTTCCATGCTCAAAAGTTCTTATCTGTTTGCTAAATATTCTCCTATTTTCAAGAAGATATTCTTTTTTTTCTTGTTGGTATAGAGATGCATAGAATCGCCCGATTCATGTAATGCCTCTTCGTAGCTTATCCCCTCTTTTATCATTTTGTAAATAACCCCCCAATCGGGCAAACCACCTACATTCCGATCATCAATAAACAGGTCGGCCTTCACCTTACGTGAAAAGCCCTTCATTGTTTTTGTCTCCTCCGGATAATCTTTATTAATAGCGTAAAATTCCAATCCGCGCTCTCTACAAAAAGAGACAGCCTCCTCCAGGAGTTCTCCCTCACGCACTGTCCATAAAATTAACAAGTGACGTTCCTTTTGTAAAGCTTTTAATGTGTCAAGAGCAAATGGAATCTCCTTACCAATAGCAGGAAATGCATGTTCCACTATTGTACCGTCAAAATCTACTGCAATAATCATAAACTAACAAAATTATTTATATCTAAGTCATCACAAAACTTCTTCTGTGTAGGGACACAAAAGAAAGTAGCAATAACACCTATTAATGCGCACATAAACCCCGTATTATCGAGTGTAAGATAGTAGATCGCCATATTTCCAGCCACTACTACGGTTAAAAAAGACAAGCGAATATAGGACCATAAAAGGTACGTATGCAAAGCTTTCTGCAAAGGGAAGGAACGTATTCGTTTATTGACATGTGTATTAAAAAGGCTCAGCGATAAAGGCACGCACAATAGTGTGAGTAGTACACCCACCGTTTTCATCACGTATGCCATATGGTCCGTTACGCCCCATATACCACTCTCAAAAACGTTCCATTCAAACAATAAAGACACCACTAAGGTAATCACATACACCAATGCAAAAGCAATCTGCATAAACAGCAGTTGTCTTTTAATATATTCTTTCATTTATTACGTCTATTAATCCTGCACTATGGTAGTGCATTAAAAGGGAGTCGATTCACAATCGAGCGTCCCAGAGTCACCTCATCCGTATATTCCAATTCATCTCCGATAGCCACACCACGTGCTAACATCGTGAGTTTTACATCCGTATGTGCCAGTTTGCGAAAGATATAGAAATTAGTCGTATCGCCCTCCATGGTAGTACCCAAGGCCAGTACCACTTCTTTCACAACGCCCTCTTCCACTCGCTTCACTAAGCTATCAATCTCTAAGTCATTTGGTCCTACCCCATCCATAGGAGAGATAACCCCTCCCAACACATGATATAGTCCCCGAAATTGTTGTGTAGCTTCCACCGCCATCACATCTCTCACATTCTCCACCACACAAACAGTGGCCGCTTCTCTACTAGGATTGGAGCAAATTTGGCACACATCTGTATCCGATATATTATGGCATACCGTGCAATATTTCACACCATGTTTCAGTTGAATAAAAGCATTTCCAAAAGCATCCACCGATGCCCTATCTTGTCGTAGTAGATGCAGCACCAAACGTAAAGCTGTCTTTCTACCAATACCAGGTAATTTAGCAAATTCGTCGATTGCTTTTTCTAATAATATAGATGGATATTGTAGATTCATGCTGCAAATATACAATTCTTGCGCGAAAAACTCCTATCTTTGCAAACGAAAGAAACCCAAAAAAAAGGAATAAATGAATATCACCAGTGCAGAATTTGTTATGAGTAACACCGCTATCAGCAGTTGTCCTACTAACAATCTTCCAGAATATGCTTTTATAGGTCGTTCCAATGTAGGCAAGTCAAGCCTCATCAACTGCCTAACCAAAAGGCCTAAGCTGGCAATGACTTCCTCTACACCTGGAAAAACATTGCTTGTTAATCATTTTATCATCAATGAGAAATGGTATTTAGTGGATCTACCAGGCTACGGATATGCGCAGCGCGACAAGAAGACCAAAGGAAAGATTAAGACTATCATAGAGAACTATGTATTAGAGCGCGAGCAGATGACCTGTCTATTTGTCTTAATAGACATACGTCTTGACCCGCAAAAAATAGATATGGAATTTTTCGAATGGTTAGGCGAGAACGAGATTCCTTTTGCTATTATCTTTACCAAAGCCGATAAACTAAAAAAAGGCAAACTTAACTTAGCCGTTCAGAAGTACTGCAATAAACTACTAGAGACATGGGAAGGTCTTCCACCCTTCTTTGTATCCTCTGCCGAGAAAGGACTAGGACGTACAGAAATATTAGACTATATCGATGAGCTCAATCAGACGGTTATTACAAAGAAAGAGCTACCATATTAAACATACGCTGTTTTTATAAACACGTTTTCTATAGAAAAAGAGAGAGGAACAATTTTATTGTTCCTCTATTTCGCTTAGCTCTATCCAACGCAACATCTTTTCGTCTGTTTGTTTAATAACCTCACCAATACGTTGTGTCTTAGCCACCAACTCATTGTTAGCGAGTGTGCCCGAAGCAAAAGCCGCTTCCAACTCCCCCTTCTCCGTATCTAACTCTTCTAGCTCTTTTTCTAGCTGTTCCAGTTCGAGACGCTCTTTGAAGGACAATTTACGTTTTTCATTTTGACGAACACGAGCTGTCTTTTCGGTTTTTTGTTTCTCCTGCTCCTTCTCCTCCTGTTGACGAGCATCTTTCCAATCTCTATAATCGGAATAATTTCCTGGAAAGTCGCGTATATCTGCTTGTCCATTAAAAATCATCAGATGATCCACCACCTTATCCATAAAATAGCGGTCGTGACTCACCACAATAACACAACCTTTAAATGCGGTTAGATATTCCTCTAGTACATTCAGGGTCATAATATCTAAGTCGTTGGTAGGCTCATCCAAAACTAAGAAATTAGGCGATCGCATGAGCACCGTACATAAGTACAAACGTCTGCGTTCTCCGCCGCTTAACTTATAAACATAACTATGTTGTGTTTCGGGAGAGAATAAAAAATGTTGCAAAAACTGCGATGCCGTCAGCTGTTTTCCATTGCCCAGCTCAATCACTTCCGCAATATCTTGCACCACATCGAGCACCTTCATCTGCTCATCAAACTCCAATCCATCTTGCGAATAATAGCCAAAACGAACCGTCTCGCCAACATCCACAACACCTTTATCTGCTTCTATCTCGCCCAATAAGAGTTTCAAAAAGGTCGATTTTCCAGAACCATTATCTCCCACGATACCCATCTTCTCAAAGCGAGAAAACACATAAGAAAAATCCTCTAGAATTTTTAAATCACCAAAGCTCTTGTAGAGATGATCTATCTCAAAAATTTTAGAACCAATATAAGAGGCCTTCACCTCTAGGTTAACCTGTCCAGAGGTCTGTCCGCTACTCACCACCTTTTCCAATTCGTGAAAAGCATCCTGTCGATACCGTGCCTTGTGTGCACGAGCTTGTGGTTGGCGGCGCATCCAATCGAGCTCCGTACGAAACAGATTCTTCGAACGAGCCATCTCCGCGTTAGCCGCTTCGATACGTTCCTCCCGTTTCTCCAGATAATAGGAGTAGTTACCTTTGTACGAATAAACCTGTTGATTATCAATCTCCACGATAATAGAGCAAACACGGT
>JAQWAN010000034.1 GCA_028707655.1 Bacteroidaceae bacterium | reverse complement strand
GAACAAGGCTTGAGAACACAGAAATTGCTTACTCTTGATGAGGTTGGTAGACGTATTGCATTGGGTAGTTTCCAAGAATTGAATATCATTGTTAAGGGTGATGTTGATGGATCTATTGAGGCACTTAGTGACTCCTTAATCAAACTTTCTACTGAACAAATCCAAGTGAATGTTATTCACAAGGCGGTAGGTCAGATTTCTGAATCAGATGTTACACTTGCTGCAGCATCCGATGCTATTATCATTGGCTTCCAGGTTCGTCCTTCTGCTTCTGCACGTAAATTTGCTGAACAAGAGGGTGTAGATGTTCGTATGTATTCTATTATCTACGATGCTATTGAAGAGGTGAAATCGGCTATGGAAGGTATGTTAGCGCCGAAGATGAAAGAGGAAATTACTTCAACGATTGATGTTCGTGAAGTCTTTAATATTAGTAAAATTGGTTGTGTTGCTGGTGCGCTTGTAAAAGAGGGTAAGGTGAAACGTTCCGATAAAGCTCGTTTGATACGTGATGGTATTGTGGTATTCACTGGTACTGTTAATGCGCTTAAACGATTTAAAGACGATGTGAAAGAGGTGGCTGTGAATTATGAATGTGGTATTAGCTTGACTAACTGCAGTGATATAAAGGTTGGTGATATTATTGAGTCTTTCCAAGAAGTGGAAGTTCGACAAACACTCTAATAAAATCGATTAAAATATTGAATGGCGTGAAAACGCTTGCAAATGTGTCAATGTTATGCCTATTAGGCTGCATTGGCACATTTATTGTTTTAAAATATAAGATATGATTGGATTTGATATTCTCTTTGTTGTAGTAATTGCAGTTGGAACCATTATAGGACTTTATAAGGGATTCATCAAACAATTAGCTTCTCTGGTTGGTTTAATTATTGGCTTGTTAGTGGCGAAAGAACTTTTTGTGACGGTGGCACAGACCATTAGACCCTATTTGCAGACTTCAATGACGGTAGCACAGATTATCTCGTTTGTTGCAATATGGGTGGCTGTTCCATTACTCTTTGCGCTATTGGGTGCATTGCTTACCAAGTTTGTCAATGCAATTTATCTAGGATGGCTCAATCATTTGTTGGGCGCTATATTAGGTGCATTAAAATATTGTATCCTTCTTGGATTACTATTAAATGTACTGGAATTTATAGATGATGAAAATCATTTTATTAGTAAAAAGAATAAGGTTGAATCAGTGTTGTATTATCCTTTAATGAAGTCTGTTAATGACTTTATTCCTTTTATTAAGGATACAACGCATATAAATATAAATAATAAAGGAAATGCAAGAAGAATTTAAAGGAAAGAATCAACTGGACGTAGAACAGTTGACGAAAGAAAAATATAAATACGGTTTTACAACAGATGTAGAAACGGATATTATTGAGAAGGGATTAAATGAGGATGTCATTCGTATTATCTCTGCGAAGAATGAAGAACCCGATTGGCTGTTAGATTTTCGTTTAAAAGCTTACAGACATTGGTTAACCTTGGAGGTTCCTACATGGGCACATTTACGTATCCCCGCTATTGATTATCAGGGATTGTCGTACTATGCCGATCCACGTGCTAAGAAAGATGGACCTACTTCATTAGACGAGGTGGACCCTGAACTGTTGAAAACATTTAACAAATTGGGTATCCCTCTGGAAGAACAAATGGCTTTGAGTGGTATTGCAGTAGATGCTGTGATGGACTCTGTGTCTGTAAAAACAACTTTTAAAGATACATTGCTTGAAAAGGGAATCATCTTTTGTTCCTTCAGTGATGCGGTTAAAGACCATCCTGATTTGGTGCGGAAGTATATGGGTTCTGTTGTTGGTTATAGAGATAATTTCTATGCAACACTCAACTCAGCTGTGTTCTCCGATGGATCGTTCGTTTATATACCAAAAGGGGTGCGATGTCCAATGGCACTATCTACCTATTTCCGTATCAATGCTATCAATACAGGACAGTTTGAACGTACATTGATTGTAGCAGAAGATGATAGTTATGTATCTTATCTAGAGGGATGTACTGCTCCTTCTCGCGATGAAAATCAGCTGCATGCTGCTATTGTAGAGATTATTGTGAATAAGAATGCAGAGGTTAAATATTCTACTGTTCAAAACTGGTATCCAGGCGATGAGAATGGAAAAGGTGGCGTTTATAATTTTGTAACAAAACGTGGACTTTGTAAGGGGGATAACTCTAAACTTTCGTGGACTCAAGTTGAAACGGGATCTGCTATAACATGGAAATATCCTAGTTGCATATTGCGCGGTGATGATTCGCAGGCTGAATTCTATTCGGTAGCTGTAACCAATAACTATCAACAAGCAGATACTGGTACTAAGATGATTCATCTTGGAAAGAATACCAAAAGTACGATAATTAGTAAGGGTATATCTGCCGGACGAAGTGAAAACTCGTATAGAGGATTGGTAAAGGTATCTGCCAATGCGGATGGTGCTCGAAACTACAGCCAGTGCGATAGCTTATTAATGGGTGATAAATGTGGAGCACATACTTTCCCATATATGGATATACATAATGATACAGCGGTGGTTGAACATGAGGCTACCACCTCTAAAATATCGGAAGATCAATTGTTCTATTGTAATCAACGAGGAATCAGTACAGAAGAGGCTGTTGGATTAATTGTTAACGGTTACGCAAAAGAGGTTATTAATAAATTACCAATGGAGTTTGCTGTAGAAGCACAAAAACTACTTTCTATTTCGTTAGAGGGGAGTGTAGGATAAAAGTATTAACAGATTGAGGAGAGTAGGGGTTTATTCCATTACTCCACAAGGATAAAATGAAAAATAATTATGTTAAAGATTAAGGATTTACATGCCACAATCAATGGCAAAGAAATATTAAAGGGAATTAATTTAGAGGTGAAACCAGGTGAGATTCATGCCATTATGGGGCCAAATGGCTCTGGTAAGAGTACGCTTAGTAACGTGCTTGTTGGACATCCAGCTTATGTTGTTACTAAGGGGTCTGTTTCTTTTAAAGAAAAAGATTTGTTCGCTTTTTCTCCTGAAGATAGAAGCAAAGAGGGTATCTTTCTTTCGTTTCAATATCCAGTAGAAATTCCTGGTGTTAGTATGGTTAACTTCATGCGTTCAGCTATTAATGAACATCGTAAATATAACGGATTGGAACCTTTATCCGCTAGTGCTTTCTTGAAACTGATGCGTGAAAAAAGAAGTATTGTTGACCTTGACGTAAAATTAGCCAATCGTTCAGTTAATGAAGGCTTTTCTGGCGGTGAGAAAAAAAGAAATGAGATTTTTCAGATGGCTATGTTACAACCTACATTAAGTATTCTAGATGAAACTGATTCTGGATTAGACATCGATGCTTTACGTGTGGTTGCAGAGGGCGTGAATAAGCTGAAATCTCCAACAAATAGTACCATTGTTATTACGCATTATCAACGTTTGTTGGACTATATTAAACCAGATGTGGTACATGTATTGTATAATGGAAGAATTGTAAAAACAGCTGGTCCTGAGTTAGCTCTTGAATTGGAAGAGCGTGGTTACGATTGGATTAAAGCAGAATTGGGGGAATAAATATGGGAGCAGAAAAACAATATATTGATCTCTTTGCACAATCAGAGGAGCTGATTAATGTGCATAGTGCACCATTGCTCAATGAGCAGCGATCAGAGGCCATGCGTCATTTCGCTAAAATGGGATTTCCAGATAAGAAAAGTGAACGTTATAGATATACAGATGTTGAGCAGCTCTTTGCGCCTGATTACGGTCTTAACTTGAAGCAATTAGATGTAGATGCTAATCCGTATGAAGCTTTCAAATGTGATGTGCCTAATATGAGCACAGCTCTTTATTTCATTGTAAATGATAGCTTTTACGAAACCAACAAGGTCTCTGCTGAACTTCCAGAAGGAGTATTGGTAGGTGGTCTTAAAGATATAGCTGAAAAGCATCCGGAAATTCTTAAGAAATATTATGCACAACTAGCAGATGTTTCCAAAGACCCAGTTACTGCTTTTAATACCGCTTTTGCTCAAGATGGTTTTTGCATCTATGTGCCAAAGGGAGTGGTGTTAGACAAAGCTATTCAACTTGTCAGTATTCTTCGTTCAACAATCGATTTGATTGTTAATCGTCGTATCTTAATTATTTTAGAAGAAAATGCGCAAGCTCGTTTGTTGGTTTGTGACCATACCACTGGTACGGCTCAATTCCTTTCTACACAAGTGGTAGAGGTGTTTGCAGCTGATAATGCGAAGCTTGAGCTCTATGAAATTGAAGAGACAAGTAGAACCAATACGCGAATCAGCAATATGTATATACATCAAGCACAAAATAGTAGTGTACATGTAAATGGAATGACCTTAACAAACGGAACAACTCGAAATACAGTTGATGTTCAATTGGTTGGTAGAGGAGCAGAGGTTAGTTTGGCCGGTATTGCTATTGAAGATACAAATCAGCATGTAGACAACCATACCTATATTAATCATAAAACAACTGACTGCACAAGTAGGGAGTTGTATAAGTATGTATTGAATGATTTCTCTACTGGTGCCTTTACTGGTAGGGTTGTTGTTTCTCCTGGTGCGCAACGAACACTCTCTCAACAGACGAATAATAATCTATGTTTGTCTAAGAATGCAAAAATGTATGCGCAACCTCAGCTCGAAATCTATGCCGATGATGTTAAATGTGGACACGGAGCTACTACCGGTCAGTTGGACGAGGCTGCTTTGTTCTATATGCAACAAAGAGGTATATCTCAAAAAGAGGCACGTATGCTATTGATGTTCGCTTTTGTAAACGAAGTGATTGATACCATTAGTATGGAAGAGCTCAAAGAGCGCCTACATTATCTTATCGAGAAAAGATTTAGAGGGGAGTTAAATAAATGTGGTAGTTGTTCGAATTGTAAACTAGAATGATATGTTTGATAGTCGTAAAATAAGAGCTGATTTCCCTATATTAGAGGAGAAAATATATAACCATCCATTGGTTTATTTAGATAATGCAGCTACGGTGCAACGTCCTAAATGTGTTATTGATACCATTAGTGATATGTATGCGCATTGCAACTCGAATGTACATCGCGGTATTCATTATCTTTCTCAGCAAGCTACACAAAAAATGGAGGATGCTCGACTTTCTGTAAAAGATTTTATTAATGCCAAGTCGAGTAACGAGATCATTTTTACCAAAGGAACAACGGAATCGATAAATCTTGTAGCATCCTCTTTTACCGATGCCTTTATGCAAGCCGGAGATGAGGTTATTATATCCACCATGGAGCATCATAGTAATATTGTTCCTTGGCAATTGCAGGCTGCCAAAAAAGGTGTTGTTGTGAAAGTTATTCCGATGAGCGACAGTGGAGAGCTCTTATTGGAGGAGTATCAAAAGCTTTTTTCGGATAAAGCCAAGCTCCTTTCTGTTATGCAGGTTTCTAACGTACTTGGAACAGTCAATCCCATTAAAGAAATGATTAAAATAGCACACCAACATGGTGTTGCTGTTTTAGTTGATGGGGCACAAGCTGTTGCGCATATGCCTGTTGATGTACAAGATTTAGATGCCGATTTTTATGCCTTTTCTGGACATAAGATGTATGGACCTACCGGCGTGGGTATATTATATGGAAAAGAGAAGTGGTTAGAGCAGATGCCACCCTATCAAGTTGGTGGAGAAATGATCCATACGGTTTCTTTTGAACAAACGGTCTTTAATGAGCTACCCTATAAATTTGAGGCAGGAACACCCGATTTTGTTGGTAATGCCGCTTTGAAAAGCGCTATTGATTATATTGATTCTATTGGATTTGAGGCGATTCAAAAACAGGAATCTTTGTTGCTACAATACGCACTTGAACAATTGGCTCATGTGGATGGAATGCGTTTCTTTGGTGCTGCTAAACAGCAAGACGCCGTTATATCTTTTGCAGTGAAAGATATACATCATTTTGATATGGGCACTTTACTTGATCGTTTAGGTATTGCTGTACGAACCGGTCACCATTGTGCAGAACCTCTTATGCATCGCTTAGGTGTAGAAGGTACGGTGCGTGCATCGTTTGCCATTTATAATACCAAAGAGGAAATAGATAGTTTAGTACAAGGTATTCAACGCGTAGCAAAAATGTTCTAATAGATGTTAGAATCCTACTATTTACCCTATACAATAGAAGCAGGGTGTGATGAAGCTGGACGGGGATGTTTAGCTGGAGCTGTTTATGCAGCTGCAGTAATATTTCCTCCAGATTATCAAAATGAACTACTGAACGATTCCAAAAAGTTATCCGAACCTAAACGATTACTTTTGCGTGAGATTGTTCAGCGAGATGCTTTGGCTTGGGCTGTTGGTGTTGTTTTACCAAGTGAAATAGACAAAATAAACATTCTCAATGCATCCATACTAGCCATGCATCGTGCCATCGAAAAACTATCTATCCTTCCCCAGCATTTAATTATTGATGGAAACCGCTTTAAAAACTATAAAGATATTCCACATACCACAATTGTAAAAGGCGATGGAAAATATTTATCCATTGCTGCAGCCTCTATCTTGGCTAAAACATATCGAGATGATTATATGCTTTCACTACATCAAGAGCTCCCTTTTTATGATTGGGAACACAATAAAGGATATCCAACTCTAAAACATAGAGTAGGTATAAAAGAACACGGAGTATCTTTCTATCACAGAAAAAGCTTTAATTTGCTAGGAGATGGGCAATTATCTATCGATTTTAGTCGTTAAAGGATGAAAAATGTTTCATTTGTCCAATTTTTTTCTGTATATTTGGGTAAGTTTCCCTAGTGTGAGAAAATAAGATGATATTTATTTATTGCCTAGGTTTTAGTAATGTTTTTAAACCTATCCGTATGAATTTGAAGGAAAATCTTTATTTAGATGTTGAAAAATTAAGGTCTCTCTACGAGTCCTATCTCCCTGTTTTGTGCAAAAATGCAATGCAATGTGAATTATACGCTGATTTTCAAATATTTTTAATTGATTATTTAGACCAATTTAAGACAAAAAACGCAGCTGCTGTTGCAACGATTAAAACGCTTCTTGATTTTGAAGGAAGAGAAATTTATGAATTGTCTACAGAGAGTAATATCCAATTAAAAAGTTTACATCTTTTATTAGATTTTCTAAAGAAAGAATCCTTTCTACCAATTACAGACCTGTATATTGACCTCTTTTATTTATTCTATAGTTTGGAGCATCCCTCCTTGTCTTCTATCTCTCGTGAGCAAGTCATAAAGATGATGGATAGATGGCCTACAGCCCTCGAACCAGTGGTACAAACTATTGTGCAAGCCAACAAACAACGTATGTTGCCGCTTTTAGTAGCAAAAATTGAACGCAGAAAAGCAGCTGGCCGAAGTAAATATCTTTTCTCTGAAGGAATGACGCACGCAGATAAATTACAAGCTGTTTCTAGTTGGTGGAACGACCATTATTTTCAATTATCTGTAGCTATTCGTGACCCCGATGAGCTTAATGAATTTCTTGAAAACTCTTTGAGTGAAGCGTCCATGAATCTATTTCATACTGCCAAAGAAAAGGGGATGCCCTTCTTTATTACTCCTTATTATCTATCCCTACTCACCGCTAATGAAGTAGGATATGATGATACAACCATCCGATCCTATATCTTTTATTCTCCCGAACTCGTTGACACCTTTGGCCATATTAAGGCCTGGGAACGTGAAGATGTGGTGGTTCCTGGCGAGCCAAATGCTGCAGGTTGGATATTACCCGAAGGAGGAAATGTTCATCGTAGATATCCTGAAGTAGCTATTTTAATTCCCGATACGATGGGACGTGCATGTGGCGGACTTTGTGCATCTTGTCAACGAATGTACGATTTTCAAAGTGGTCATTTGAATTTCGATTTGAAAAAATTGAAGCCAAAAGAAACATGGAATGCCAAACTAAAACGGTTAATGACCTTTTTTGAAGAAGACAAAGACCTAAAAGATATTTTAATTACAGGTGGAGATGCGTTAATGGCACAGAACAAAAGTTTGAAAGAACTCTTGAATAAAGTGCTTTTAATGGCAACGCGTAAGCGAGAGGCCAATTTTAAGCGTCCGGAGAACGAAAAATTAGCCGAATTAAAACGCGTAAGACTAGGATCAAGATTATTAGCCTATTTGCCTATGCGTATTGATGCCGAACTTATTGAGATTTTAACCTCTTTTAGAAAAGAGGCAATGAAAGTTGGTATAGATCAGTTTATTCTACAAACCCATTTCCAATCTCCCCTTGAAATTACACCTGAGGCAGAGAAAGCTGTTCAGATGATTTTATCTTCTGGTTGGACTATTACGAATCAACTCGTTTTTAATACATCAGCTTCTCGTTTAGGACATACAACGCCATTACGTGCTGCTTTAAATCGTTTAGGCATTTTGCCCTATTATACCTTCTCGGTAAAAGGATTTAGAGAAAACACCGCTGTTTTTTCTCCTATTGAACGTTCTGTTCAAGAACGAGCAGTCGAAAAAGCATGTGGTTTATTAAATGAGAAACAGCAAGAAGAGCTATGTGAACAACTCTCTGGCGAACATGAATCGCCTGCACTTGTGATGCAACATTTTATGAAAAAATATAACTTGCCCTTCTTGGCAACGGATAGAAATGTATTGAATCTCCCTGGTGTTGGTAAGAGTATGACTTATCGTCTAATTGGTTATAGACCAACAGGAGAGCGTATTTTAGAATTTAATCATGACCGTACTCGTCGACATAGCACGGTTATTGACCGTTTAGGCTGTGTTAATATAGCAGAAAGTAAATCTATTGCTGCTTATTTAAAGCAGATGGAGGAAATGGGCGAAGAAATAAATTGGTATACAGACATTTGGTTGTATACCTCTGCGGAAACTGCTAAAGTTTTCCCACTCTATGAATATTCAAATTGATAGTTTGTTGTAAATCAACTGTTTAGACTATACTACTCTAGTAAATTTAAAGCAAAGCAGTCTGTAAGTTAAATCTTGCAGACTGCTTTTTTTTTGGCAATAAAAATCACTAATATTCACTTTAATTGCTGATTATTTCCCTTCTTTTGTTAAAAAGTCGTATATTGCGAACATTATTTAAGTTTTACTATATAAATAGAACGTATTATGAATGTTATAAAGAATTTTGTTAGTGTTGCCATTTTGTCTTGCTTTTTAGTAGGATGTGGTAGTTCAAAAGCACCGTTAAGTGCTCAAGGAGAAAAAGAAGTTTTAGTGCCATGCTCTGGTGTAGAGTTTGTATCTACTCCCGATTTTATGCGTGCTTCTGACATGGCTATTTCAACCAGCTTAAGTCTTTCTAAGAAAAAAGCGTTGCTATCGGCTAAGTCCAAATTAGCTAGTAATATTAAATCGACCATAAAAAAAGTAGCGGATGATTACTATGTTTCTTATCAGAAAGAGGAGATGGAAGATAGCAAACGTCGTTTTGAAGATATGACACGTACCATTGTTGACCAACAATTAAGTAATGTGCGTATCATTTGTGATAAGACAACAAAGGCAGACGATGGTATGTATCGTTCATATGTAGCTGTTGAGATGTCTTTATCGGAATTGATGTCAAAGCTTAATGCAAAGATTTCTATGGATGATAAAGATGATTTAGATTTCAATTACGATAAATTTAAAGAACTTTTTGAGAAACGAGTTGCCACAACCAAATAGGTCAATAGATTTAAACAGTGTGAATAATGAGAATTAGAGCCGTTTTTTTTGTTGCCTTTCTTCCCCTTTTTGGTTTTGCACAGCACACGCAAGAAGAATTTGAAAAGCGGGCAGCAGTCTATGAAAAAGAATTCCAGTCGTATATTGATAAATACGACAAGGAATTTGTAACACTTTTAAAAACGAAGTGGGTAGAATGTGATATACAGAAACCAACATATCGGAAAGTTAAATTAGAGCCCAAAAAACCTGTCTATTTTTCAGCTGATTCAGCTGCTGTTAAGCCATTAAATCGCGTTGTAGAAATCGATTCAAATAGGGTTATAGAGGGAAAGGCATATCAACAAGCCAAAGGCGCAAAAACACATACAGTTGTGCAGAACGTCTTAGACAGTGAATTGTCTGCAAAACTAAAATCACCCAATCGTATTCCCACATCGAACGAGGTAGATAAAGCACCTGCTGTAGTTAAAGAGCAGGTGCCAACACCTCCCGTTTCAGTAGAAAAAGAGGTACCCTCTTTGCCCGATTTGGATATTGTAGAGCGTGTGTCTACACCAGCAGAGCAAGAAAAACCTATTTCTCCACCTGTACAAGTTGTACAGAAAACAGTTGTACCTTTACCCGCAACACCAACACCCGTTGTACCCGTTACGGAAAAAGAGGTGACCATTCCAACTGCTACAAGCGCAGCCACAGGAACCGTATCTGTTTTGTTTTATGGCAATACCTTCTCGTTTGAGAATACGCTACGTCACTGCTTCTCTCTTTCCTCTATCCAAGAAAAAGAGGTGGCTACTGCCTGGCAAAAATTAGCAAATCTTCGTTATTCTCCAATCATAGAGGCGTGTCAGAAAATTAAGCTACAGCTTTCTTTAGGCGATTGGGGCATGGTGAAACTAACAGAGAAGATAGCACATTCCTTTTATACCGATGCTAGTGAACAAGTTGTTTTGCAATCCTTTTTACTTGCACAATGCGGTTATAATGTAAAGATAGCTCGTGCTGGACAACAATTAGCACTCTTAGTTGCCACCGATTCCATGTTATATGGCTATCCCTATTTTTCTTATGCCGGTTGCCGTTATTTCTTACTAAAGAAAGGTGTGAAGAAATCGGTGTATACCTATAAAAGTAATTTTGCCAAAGCAGTCCGTTTAGTAAAGATGGGTATGGATAAAGCACCACGTTTCAAAGGTAAAGAAGTAGAACGTCGATATTCATCTGCGCGTCCAACCATTAATGTCCGATCGAAAGTATCCCAAGAATTAATCCGTTTTTATAAAGATTATCCGCAGTGTGAATTTCCTGTTTATATGCATGCACCAGTGAGTACCGATTTTTTACAAACCGTATTGCCCGTGCTTAAGATGAGTATAATAGGTAAAACGCAACAAGTAGCAGCGGGTATACTTCTACGTTTTGTTCAAACTGGGTTCGATTATAAAACCGATGATGATCAATTTGGGTATGAAAAGCCCTTCTTTGTGGATGAATCTTTTTATTATCCCTACTGTGATTGTGAGGATAGAGCAATTTTATTTTCTTTTTTAATTAGAACTCTATTGGGATTAGAGGTTGTGTTAGTGGATTATCCTAACCATATGGCTACTGCTGTTTTATTCCCTAAGGGAGATGTAAAGGGTGATTCGTTGTTGTATAAAGGTAATAAATATGTCATTTGTGATCCTACTTACATTAATGCACCGGTTGGAAAATCGATGCCTAAATTAAGAGATTCTTCCCTAAAAATTATTAACTTTTAATAGCACGAGTAATTCTATGAAAAAAGCACTATTAGTAGTGATCTGTTTGTTTGTTGTTAACCTATGCTATTTGCAGGCAGAAGAGGTACAGTTAATAAAACTACAAACCGTAGTTCTAAGTGACTCAACTGAGGTAGTGCAAAAACAGGAGGTCAGGGAACTGACTAAAGCAGAAAAGAAAAATGCTAAGAAAGCTGAAAAGAAGGCAGCCAAGTTAGCTGCAAAAGAGAAAAAACGTAAGGCAAAAGAGGAGGCGAAAGCGGCGAAGGAGTATAAAAAGATGCTTAAGCGTCAAAAGAAAG
>JAQWAN010000033.1:9482-11827 GCA_028707655.1 Bacteroidaceae bacterium | reverse complement strand
CCCAATCCACCTAAAATATGAGGAGGAAATTCCCATCCAAACATTAAAACTTTCATTCTTATCCTCCTTTATTGATTGTATTTATTTAAAATATTCAGTGTTCGCAATAATTCAGCTACACTCATAGCAAAAGAAACAGCACCTCGGCCTTTAAATGGAGGATTACCATCAAACAACTCAGGAATAGAGCCAATACCATGAGCAGTCATCTCATCCTCAAAATTAACCAGTTGTCGTTCTACAAACGATACACCGCTAAGGGAATGAATTCTCAGATAAGCTTCGAAATAGAAGCCAATTAACCAAGGCCATGCTGTACCCTGATGATAGGCATAGTCTCGTTGTAACTGTGTGCCTTCATAGTTAGGGTTATATCCTGTACTCTTTGGGCTGAGCGACCGTAGTCCTCTACTTGTAAGTAGCTCTTTGGTCACCACATCTAAGATGGCTTTTTTCTGCTCTTTTGTAAGTGGAGAATAATCAAAAGCTACAGTAAAAATCATATTAGGGCGCACACTCCAATCCACCGTTTCACCATCTACAAAATCAAATAAATAACCATATTTGTTTATAAACACATCTACAAAAGATTGCGCAGAAGCAATAGAATGTTCATGTAGAAGATCGGCATAAAACTCTTTACCCTGTTCGCGTGCCATTGTTTCAATAAAGCGAAGGGAGTTATACCACAAAGCATTTATTTCTACTACGTAGCCCGTACGAGGCACTACTGGCTTCCCATTGACCGATGAATTCATCCAGGTAGCCGCTTTTTCTATACCATTGGTATACAAGAGCCCATTTTTATGTAGAAACAAATTAGGATGCTTACCTAATCGTATATAATCCATAACATCCTGTAGAAGCTCACCATAAAGGTCAAAGCACTCCTTAGTAGAGGTATATTTAGCATATTGTTGAATAGCCCAAACTACCCACAACAAAACATCCGGTTGATCTATCTCTTCTATAGAATAGGTCACCTCTTCATTGTTCATGAACTGGTATATCGCTTTTCTAGCAGTTTCCATTGCAGAATGAAACTCATCTGGCTCTTGAATGGCTAATGTAAGTCCAGGTAGAGAGATAAACATATCTCGTGCTCTACACTTAAACCAAGGATATCCAGCCAACACATAGTGTTCGCCAAGTTGTTTGTTATGAAACTGATGGGCCGAGTTTTTTAGACAATGCCAGAAAGAGTCGCGTGGCGTACGATCGTCCACCTCTTTTTGGAATATTTTTTTCAGTTGTCTAGATTTTGTTTCTGTTACACCAGCAGAAAAAACAACACTCTCTCCTTTTTTAATCTGTACTTCTATATAGCCAGGAACATATAAATCTTCATTATACATATATCCTCTTTCCTGTTCCTTAGGATACTCAATATTCTTATACCAGTCTGGCACAAAGTAGAACACCGATTTCTTATTGGTTTGCATATACAAATTGGGATATCCATTATACAAACAAGTCTCTATACCGTTTTCAATCTCCCTATACGTTTTATTGATTTGCTCATTTTGATGCGTATATTCTCGCACACTACGAAAGGCCAAAAAAGGCTTCAATTGTAAAGTAGTAGGAGAATGAGCTTCGAGGAGTGTATATCTAATTAATAACCGGCTTTCATTGTGTACAAAAACTTTTTCTTTTTTAAGTAGCACCCCACCAACCCTATAGATTGTTGTAGGCACCTTTTCACAGTTAAACTCACGGATATATTTATGACCATTCGGACTAAAATTGTTGCCCTGATACTTGTGTAATCCTAGGTTAAATTCCGCACCATGCTGAATAACCGTTTCGTCTAAAGAGGACAATAACACATGATTGTCACTGTCCAATTCAGGAATAGGAATCACTAATAACCCATGATATTTCCTGGTATTACAATCTACCACAGTTGTACAATGGTAGGCTCCAGATCGATTGGTTCGCAAGACCTCTTTTTGAAGAGATTCTTCCAAGTTTGCCATCTGGATTTTATCAAATCGTAAATAACTCATATTTTTTTTCTAGTAGATTAGGTAAAAAATGGTTTGCAGTTGCCCGCATTCCTCAAAATTACATAATTTAAATTTCCTTACAAAAGGATAAACAATAATTATTGTAGCTATCGAATAAAAAATAGCAACAACCACTTAATAGCCTCTTATATACTCCAAATAAAGCGTAATGGAGAGATAAAATGACATTAATCTGTAAAGAGTTCAAAGGAAAATTTAAAGCCTATTTTATTAAACTTTCCGCGGATATTATTGGCAAAAAGTCCCATATTAAATAGATGAGTAGAGAAAGCATATCCTATCTCAAAATAGGGAACTAATAGTTCTACACATAAA
>JAQWAN010000033.1:0-9472 GCA_028707655.1 Bacteroidaceae bacterium | reverse complement strand
GATTTTGTTTAGACATCCATTAAATCTAGGCAATAGCAAGAAAGGCGATTCATAAGTTAGATTTGCACGTAAATAATAATTTGAAGCATTATACCAACGCCTATCTAGTAATTGAAAATCACCACTCTCTGCATCCTCCCAACCTGTAGGTAAATTAGACTGAAACAGTTTAATATAATCCACAAAATGTTCCTCCTCTTGATTGGTAAACAAACCTGCTCCCACCCTATAATACAAAGAGCGTATAAATCCAAGTCGAACGCTTTTCTGCATATCAAACTCAATCTGTTCATACTGCCCATTACTACCCAGAATACCCTTAAGTCCTCTCTCATAAAGCAGAGAAAAGGTAGGATAATGCGAATAGACCTTGATTTTTCTATTACCATTCATATAATAATGCTGCTCGGGTGTCCACTCCACTTCAAAGGTAGGTGCAAAACTGACATACGCTTTTGTTAAGGCATCAAATCTATCGGTTAATGAGGTGTTTGGGTTGATGAGATATATTTTTCTGCTCTGTTTATTGGGTCGCCTATTGTGCATCGTAAAACCAGAGGTTAGAATTAACCCATTTACAGGTTCCACATGATGTAGTATCTTGGTATATACATCTTTGTAGTAAAGGATATCAATCTTGTTGAAATCGACTACTTCATCTGTTTGGGTGGGAAGGGCATCCATAATAGAATTATTATAGATACGATTACCATTTCCTACCTCAACAGTCAGAGAAGCCGGGAAAACAAGTGTATGGTCAAAAGCCCCGTATACCCTCCAATAAAATTCTTTGAAGGTAAAGTTATAACCTATTCGTGGGGTAATTTTCAATAAACGATCTTTAGGAAACAAGATATTGAATTTTAATTCTTGCCTATACGAAAAGCCACGGGAAGGAGAGTACCCAAAAAAGAAAGGATTGATTAAAGGTGAGCTTTTCACTTTACTCACGTCAGAGAGTTTAAAGGTATGACTTCGTACCAGTGCATCACCTAGCTCGCCCCAAAAAACACTACTATTATAGAAGAAGCGTTTTTTTGTTTTTTTAGGCAAGGTGCTCTCACATCTCTCTTTCAGTTGTTTATAAAGCTGCAGCTCATAGCCACTCAGACTGATGGGCCGTTTAGCAATGATGGCTGTACTATCGGTTTTGGGGTGCGTCAAATGCTCTTGTACAAAATAGGCATCCGATAGATCATACTTATTTTTACGTTTATCCCTCTTCTCCCCCTTCTCATACAACACGATATCTTTATACTCCGCATATAAATCGGAAACACTTTCAATATGATTGCCTAAAAAACGAAAAGTAACGTTCAATTTCATCCGTTGAGGAACAAACATAGCCACACCACTATCCCCCATAAAAACAACAGCCTTAAATTTCAATAAGCCATAAACACCAGCAAGTGTAAATTTTTGTATATGCCAATCCCTATCGTTAATAACCAGTTCGCCCTCCATTAACTGCGTATTATGTATGCGTGGAATCACCTTAATCGTGTAGAGACTATACCCTTTATGTTGCTGCACAGTAACTAATTCATAGCGATAATAGGAACGAGCATTCTCAGCAAGAGGAGAGAGGAACTTATCGGGCAACAAAGAGGAGTTGTAGATGTTTATACGTAGATTTCTAACTAACTGTGTAGATAAGCTCTTATAATGCTTAGCCGTTCCACAAGAAGCCAGTTGTTTAATATTTAAGATGTTGGGCGATTCAAAACGAACACTGTCTAGTGTTTCTATGATGTATTGTTTCATACCTTTCTGCAAGTAGAACATAGATGGAACAACCTTCAACAAATGGTTCTTACGTTTGATGTCTATTATCGATTTAACGTATAGTTCGGCCGCATATGATTTTACAATCTCCCTATAGAGAGGAGCTCTCACTAAGACTTGGTCCATTACGGAGTCAACCGATATATTAAATTGCTTTTCTACACTTACAGCTTTCATCGAGAATGAAGGGCTGAACAAAGTGATTAAAGTAAGATAGAATAAGCATTTCCTCATATACAATGAATTAATCAAAAATATAATAGAATGCAATTTACATATATTTCTGAACAATTCAAGTAGAATATTATGGAATTATAATATAATATATATATATTTGTGGTTACAAACATCCTATATAACACACTAAATGATCGTAAAAGAAAAATCAGCTTATAAATTAGCTGAAATTTTAACAGAACTGTGGCCACTGCTTACGGAGGAGCAGAAATCATATTTAGAAGAATGTTATACCATTCAACGCTATAAAAAAAATGAGACTATTTTTTGTGAAAATGAGGTACCACAAAACCTGCTCTGCCTTATTAATGGAAAAATTAAGATTCATAAAAATGGCGTAGGTGGAAGAAGTCAAATCATTCGAATGATTCGTCCTATTGGTTATTTTGGATATAGCGCATACTTTGCCCAACGCAAATGCATTACAGCCGCTGCTGCATTTGAGCCCTCTACTGTCTGTCTGATACCACTAGATGCTATCCAAAAGGTAGTAAATGAGAATAATCACTTGGCACTGTTTTTCATTCAACTCTTAGCAACCGATTTAGGTATTGCCGATGAACGAACTGTCAATCTTACACAAAAACATATTCGTGGTAGACTAGCCGAATCACTCCTCTTCTTAAAAGAGAGTTACGGTGTTGAAGAAGATGAATCTACATTAAGTATCTATCTCTCGCGAGAAGACTTAGCCAATCTATCCAACATGACTACCTCTAATGCTATCCGTACCCTATCTAATTTTGCAGCCGAACGAATTATTTCGATTGATGGCAGAAAGATAAAGATTATCAACGAAGAGAAATTAAATAAAATCAGTAAGATAGGATAAGGGAAGCGATTATAAAATCGCTTCTCTTATTCGTACTAATTTTTCGAGCAGACCTTCTAAACGATCTAGCTGTAACATGTTTGCACCATCACTCTTCGCTTCAGAAGGATTCTCATGGGTCTCAATAAATAATCCATCCGCTCCAACAGCAATACCTGCTTTAGCCACGGTTTCAATTAGCTGTGGCATGCCGCCCGTTACACCCGATGTCTGATTAGGCTTCTGCAAAGAATGGGTCACATCTAACACAACAGGAAAGCCAAACGTTTTCATCGTAGGTATTCCTCTATAATCAACCACAAGGTCTTGATAGCCAAATGTAGTTCCTCTCTCGGTAATCATCACTTGGTTATTACCAGCATCCACCAACTTATTCGCTGCAAACTGCATGGATTCTGGCGATAAGAACTGTCCTTTTTTCACATTCACAATTTTTCCCGTTTGGGCAGCAGCCACCAATAGATCGGTTTGTCTGCATAAAAAAGCGGGAATCTGTAGCACATCCACATATGCTGCTGCGCGTTTAGCCTCATCGGCCGTATGAATATCTGTTACAGTAGGTATGCCAAAGGTTTCTCCCACTTTTCGTAATATTTTCAACGCTTTTTCATCGCCAATACCAGTAAAGGAATCGATACGAGAGCGATTTGCTTTTCGATACGACCCTTTAAAGACATAAGGTATGTTCAGTCTATTGGTTATCTCCACCACACGCTCCGCAATACGCATTGCCATCTCCTCGCCCTCTATAACACATGGGCCAGCCAATAAAAAGAAATTATCAGCTTCTTTATATCTTAAATAGTCATTATTCATTTTCTCCGTTTTATTTGGGTATTATCATTGTAAAAGCTTCCTTAGAGATACCTATATCTAAAGGAAAAGAGGAGGGTAACATACGTCCATCCACATCTAACGCTGCATTTCTAGCGCGCAACACACGCACATGTTTGGTTCGGTACGATTTCACCAGTTTATGGTTAAGTATTCTCCCACGTATGAGTAGCCACAAACCGCTAAACAATTGTGTAAATTGAGGTTGATAGATAATAGAGACATCTAACCAACCATTATAGGGCACCGCACTAGGTGTTAATCCATAACCATGTGCACTTCCTATACAAACAGTCATCACCTTATCGCGAATATGTTCATCATTGATACGCAGATGCATACGGTATAATTTTCGTTCAAAAATCAACAGGAACAGTGCAGCTAGATAAGACAATACTTTCACCCCCCAGAAACGTTTGGTCTGGTCGGTGATACGTACTATTCGTGCACCCAATCCAATATTGGCAGCATTCAGAAAATAACGTTTCTTATGCTCCTTATTAGCATAAAAAGCACAATATCCCACGTCAATCTTTTTTTGTCTACCAGCTATTATACAATCAACCGCCTCTTTATAATCGAGAGTTAATCCCCAGTACTCGGCAAAATCGTTTCCAATACCATTTGGTATGATACCCAACGCCACCTTATCTCTGAGTTTCTCATCGGCCGATAAGATTCCATTTAAAGCATCATTCAAAGCACCATCGCCACCCACAATCACAATAATCTTATACCCATTATTAACCATTGTACGCGACAAGCGCTCCACAGAACCAAATCCTTCAGACTGTACATAGTCAAAAGCAACCTTCTTACTTTCCATATAAGAACGAATACGCCCCCAACGTTTCTTCACCTTATTTAATCCTGCTTTGGGATTATAAATAACGCCCCATCTGTCTGGTTCTATAGCCATAATTATTCTTTCTTTAATTGTTGTACAACATATGCCACTTTCTCCTCCATCGACCAATTTGTCTGTATCCAACAGATAGAACAGCCTCTTCGTTCCATGCCTCTAAACCACGTCATTTGTCGTTTAGCAAACTGATGAATAGCCACCTCTAGTTGACGTACCATCTCTTCATAAGAAAGCTTGCCAATAGTATATAGAGTGAGAAATTTATATTCTAGTCCGTAATAAATTAAATCTTCTGGTGTAATAGAAGAAGTAGCCAATAAGCCTCTTACCTCCTCTACCATCCCCTCCTCTAATCGTTCATGTAAACGCTTCGTTATTCGTTCTCGTCGGAGCTCACGGTCAATATCTATTCCGATAATCAAACTGTTTATAGTAGGAAAAGAGCGCTTATCTACTGGTTGTAACAGATAGTACTCCTCAATTTCAATAGCACGTATCGCTCTTTTAACAGAGTCCACATCGGTGTTATTATGCAATTTCTTATAGGTAGCCAACCGTTTTTTTAAATAATCCAACGATTTATCAGCTAAAGAGTTACGTAGTTCGGTGTTTTCTGGCACAGGCAACAGCCTATAGCCTCTTAAAATAGATTCGAGATACATTCCCGTTCCACCACACATAATGGGTACTACCCCCTTTGCCTTTATAGCTTCATAAGCCTGCAGAAAATCGCGTTGATATTCATACACATTATATTTATAGCCAGGGTCAACAATATCAATCAGATGCGCAGGAATAGTCACACCATCTACCTGATATTCACGCAAATCTTTCCCCGTTCCAATATCCATACCTCGATAAATCTGCCTACTATCGGCACTAATAATTTCGCCCTGTAGCGTATGGGCCAATTGCACTGCAAATGAAGTTTTTCCACAAGCAGTTGGTCCAAGAATTGTTATTAAATCGTACTTCACCATTCTATTACTAGTATATAACGCAAATGTACAATATATTTCTGAAATATATTGTACAAAAAACAAATGAAATATAACGTTTAAAGAGTATAAACAGTGGGTACAACTTGAGCTGTTAATAAGATATTACGGAACAAAAAGAGAAGCGCTAGGTAATAAATTACCCAGCGCTTCTACCTTAAAAAAATAGAGTTACTTCTACTTGGTTAGAATATATTTTACAATCCATTCGCCCACCTCTTTTGTACCAAAGCTCTTACCGCCCTCTACCTGTATCTCAGGGGTACGCACCTCAGCATCTAATGAAGCATCCACAGCCTGACGAATCAACTCTCCCTCTTCATTCAAATTGAAATGTTCAAAAAGCATGGCCACCGATAAGATTTGTGCCAATGGATTTGCAATGTTTTTACCCTTTGCTTGTGGCCACGATCCATGAATTGGTTCAAACACAGGAGTACTATCTCCTGTAGAGGCAGAGGGTAGTAGCCCCATAGAACCCGTGATGCACGATGCTTCGTCGGTTAAGATATCGCCAAAAGTGTTTTCTGTAACCAGCACATCAAAGAAGGCTGGGTCTTGAATCATACGCATCGCTGCATTATCCACATACATATAATCCGTGGTTACATCGGGATAGAGAGGTGCCATTTCTTGTGCTATCTGTCGCCATAAACGACTAGAGGCCAACACATTTGCTTTATCCACTACCGTTAGATGATTATTACGTTTACGTGCATATGCAAAAGCCACTTTAAGGATACGCTCAATCTCCGAACGGGTATAATAGTTCGTATCATATGCTTTGTCATTATCCTGATATTTCTCCCCAAAATACATACCACCGGTCAACTCACGTATACAAACAAAATCAGCTTTTTCTACTAGTTCCATACGCAAAGGCGATTTATGTAGCAAGCATTTAAAGGTCTGTATAGGACGAATATTGGCAAACAAGCCTAATTTTTTACGCATAGCCAAAAGGCCCTGCTCTGGTCGTACGGTTGCCGTAGGGTTATTATCAAATTTAGGGTCGCCAACTGCAGAAAAGAGCACTGCATCCGCCGCCTTGCATACCTGGTAGGTAGCTTCAGGAAAAGGGTCGCCCACTTTGTCAATAGCATCTGCTCCACAGACAGCATAGGTATATGCTACTTCATGTTTAAATTTTTCAGAGATGGCACGCATCACCTTTACCCCCTGTTCGGCAATTTCTGGTCCAATACCATCGCCTGCTAAGACTGCAATATTAAGTTTCATTTTTATCTTTTTATCTATTAATAATCTTCTATTCTATTCAACATTTTTATAGTCGCCTTGATAGCTGCTTCCGTTTGGTCGGCATCCAAGCCACGGGTACGAAAAATCTTCTTATCATACTCCCAAGTAATTACGGTTTGTACAAAAGCATCCGTTCTACCACCCGGTGGAATGTTTACAGCATAATTTATTAATCGTGGAAAGGCTCGCCCTAAAATATCTTTGTAAATCTTACGCAAAGCACGTACAAAAGCATCATATTGTCCATCGCCAGAGGAGCTCTCTTCGTACGCCTGTCCATTAATCTCTATACATAGCGTAGCCATCGGCTTTAACCCATGCGCTAAGTTTACAAAATAGCTTTTGAGTTTTACCTTATTGTTAGCCCCCTCATGTTTTAAGACATCGGAAATGATGTAGGGTAAATCTTCTCGTGTCACCAATTCCTTTTTATCACCTAGTTCGATAATCCGTTCCGTTACACGTTTCATCGATTCCTCATCTAGTTCCAGTCCAAGATTTTGAAGATTCTTCTCAATATTAGCTTTACCAGAGGTCTTGCCTAAGGCATATTCACGTATACGTCCAAAACGTTCGGGTAGCAATTCATTACAATATAGGTCGTTCTTATTATCCCCATCGGCATGTACACCCGCCACTTGGGTAAACACATTTTCTCCCACCAGTGGCTGATTAGCAGGAATAGTAATACCCGAATACGATTCCACCACCCTACTTACATCGTTTAATTTATTCTCCACAATATGCGTACACGCACTAAAATGATCTTTTAAGATGGCTTGAACACTGGCCAACGGCGCATTCCCAGCCCGCTCTCCTAGTCCATTAATGGTGGTATGTAATCCTTGCACACCGCTCAACACCGCAGCTAAAACATTACTAACGGCTAAATCATAATCGTTGTGGGCATGAAAATCAAAAGGTATAGTAGGATACCGCTTTTTCATTTTTCGCATAAACTCAATCACTTGCAATGGATTAAGTATGCCAAGTGTATCGGGTAGCATAAAACGTTTTATACCACTCTCCTTAAGTGCATCTACTAACTGAAACACATAGGCTGGAGAATCTTTCATGCCATTGCTCCAATCTTCTAAATATAGATTTGTTTCTAGTCCCCTTTCTTTTGCGTAACGAACCACCGCTAAGATATCGCTGATATGTTGTTCAGGGGTCTTTTTTAGCTGATATGTACAATGCTTTAACGACCCTTTGGCCAATAGATTAATCACTCTACAACCCGTAGAATAGATCCAATCTACCGATGTATGGCCATCTACAAAACCCAAGACCTCCACTTTATGCAGTGAATCATGTTTCTTTGCCCAGTCACAAATAATTTTTACAGCATGCAGTTCTCCATCCGAAACGCGTGCAGAAGCCACCTCTATCCGGTCGACCTTTACATCCTCTAAAAGCAGACGAGCAATCATCAGCTTTTCGTGTGGAACAAAAGAAACGCCACTTGTCTGCTCACCATCGCGCAGCGTGGTATCCATTATTTCTATTTGTACTGATTTTCCCATGTTTCTATTTTGTGCTTATTACTTAAAAGGAAATCAATATCATCTAATCCATGCATCAGACAATGTTTCTTATAAGCATTAATCTCGAATGTCTCAGATGTCTGTGTCATTGTATTGGTGATGGTTTGTGCAGGTAGATCTACCACTACCTCCGTAGTAGGGTCTTTCTCTATCGATGCAAATAGAGCCGCTAAAAAGGGTTCGCTCACCACTACAGGTAAAACAAAGTTGTTCAGCTCATTGTTTTTGTGGATATCTGCAAAGAAACTACTTACCACCACTCTAAATCCATAATCGGCTATGGCCCATGCCGCATGTTCTCTACTTGAACCAGAGCCAAAGTTCTTACCCGCTACTAAAATCTCTCCACCATATAGGGGATTGTTCAGCACAAAAGAGTCTATCTTGTTACCCTGTTTATCGTACCGCCAATCACAAAACAGATTTTCGCCAAAACCCTCTTTGGTAGTTGCTTTCAAAAAGCGTGCAGGAATAATTTGATCTGTATCTACATTCTCAAGAGGAAGCGGAACACAGGTGCTCCTCACTATATTAAATTTTGTTTTCATTCTTTCTTACTTTTAGATAATTACATTAACTCTCTTGGATCGGTAATAACACCGGTAACAGCAGCAGCTGCCGCCATTAATGGACTCACTAACAAGGTACGTGCACCAGGCCCTTGACGCCCCTCAAAATTTCGGTTACTCGTTGAAACAGCATATTTACCAGCAGGTACCTTATCGTCGTTCATGGCTAGACACGCCGAGCAACCAGGTTGACGAATCTCAAAATTGGCTTCTGCCAAAATTTTATCCAATCCTTCTGCTCTAATCTGTGCATCTACCATCCAAGACCCGGGTACCAGCCACGCAATCACATTACTGGCACGCTTCTTTCCCTTTACTAAGGAGGCGAAAGCACGAAAATCTTCAATACGACCATTGGTACATGCACCTAAAAAGACATAATCAATTTTCTTTCCTAACAATAATTCATCGGGCTGAAAGCCCATGTATTTAAGCGACTTTAAGAAACCTGTTTTTTCCTTCTCTGTCATCTTCTCCGTGGTGGGTATTCGCTCTGTAATACCCATACCCATACCTGGATTCGTTCCATAGGTAATCATAGGGGT
>JAQWAN010000262.1 GCA_028707655.1 Bacteroidaceae bacterium | reverse complement strand
TTATCAATACCCATACCAAAGGCATTAGTAGCAACGATGACACGGCATTTATTGTTTTGCCATTCTTGTTGCACGCTGTCTTTCTCCTCATTGCAAAGTCCTGCATGATAGTGAGCTGCCGAAATACCATTGTTGTTGAGTAGTTGTGCATACTCTTTTGTACGTCGTCTACTTCTTACATAAACAATGGCAGAACCAGCCACTTTTGTGAGAATGGTTAGCAGTGCTCCCTCCTTATCATCCGTGTTACGAACCACATAAGCCAAGTTCTTGCGCTCAAAGCTCATGCTAAACACATTCTTCTTCTTAAAATGTAGCTTCTCTTGGATATCGTCTACCACATCTGGTGTAGCTGTGGCCGTTAGTGCTAGTACGGGTACCGTGGGAAGAATTTTTCGGATATCTGCAATTAACAGATAAGCAGGTCTAAAATCGTAGCCCCATTGGGAGATACAGTGCGATTCATCCACCGTGATAAAACGAATAGGCATATGCTGTATCTTTTTGCAAAACAGTTCTGTTGCTATTCGTTCGGGTGAGACATATAGAAATTTAAAATCGCCAAAGATACAGTTGTCCAAGGTTATACCAATCTCTTTCTTGCTCATTCCAGAGTAGATAGCTGCTGCTTTTATGCCTTTTTTGCATAAGTTTTGCACCTGGTCTTTCATGAGAGCTATCAGTGGTGTAATAACCAGACAGAGCCCCTCTTGCGCTAAAGTGGGTACTTGAAAGGTCAATGATTTACCTCCTCCCGTTGGCATAAGCCCTAAGGTATCTTTTCCCTCTCCAATACTTTTTATAATCTCTTCTTGGAGGGGACGAAAGGAATCATATCCCCAATATTTCTTGAGTATGTCGTGGTATGAAATCAATCTATTGTTGGCTTAATATCTTCTATTTGGAGTTGTACCTCTCCATGTTTATGTGTATTCTCTTCGATGGAGTAGCAAATATCAAAGGAACGTTTAGTCTTAATGAGTCGTGCTTGTGAGCTTTGTCCAAAGGCTATCCCATTCATCACGTTGTTGGATTTATTATCCACTAGTTCTAGCTTTATATGATTCTGGTCGCGTCCAACCACTTTACTTGTTCCATAATCGTATACATGATGGGTACAAAAAATAGGTTTAGGATTGTTAGGACCAAAAGGATTGAACAATTTTAGCTGTCGGTAGAAGGCAGGTGTGATTGTCTTAAAATCGATTTCTGCATCTACATCTATGTTTGCTTTCATTTGCTCTTTAGAGATATGTTCTGCTACATATTTCTCAAAACGTTCAATAAAGATGGGCACATTCTCCACTTTAAGTGAGAGTCCAGCTGCATAGGTATGTCCTCCAAAATTCTCTAAGAGATCTCTACAACTATCAATAGCCGTGTAGAGGTCAAATCCATCTACAGAGCGGGCGGACCCTGTGGCCACATTATTCATACAGGTCAATACAATAGAGGGCTTGTAGTATAGTTCGGTCAGTCGTGAGGCCACAATGCCAATCACGCCTTGGTGCCAGTTCTCATTAAAGATTACAATCGATTTTCGTTCAGATAGGCCCGGTAGTTCTTGCACATATTTATGTGCCTCCTCCGTCATGCTCTTATCCAAGCTCTTGCGTTGCTCGTTGTATAAATTAATCTCATTTCCCTTTTCCAGCGCTTTCTCTTCGTCGTTCTCCACTAATAGATCTACCGTTTTCTTACCATTTTGAATTCTGCCCGAGGCATTTATGCGTGGTCCAATTTTAAAGACAATATCGTTAAAGGTAATCTCTTTGTTATTGATGCCGCAGATGCTACAGATAGCTTTTAAACCCGTAGAAGGATGCGTGTTAAGTCGTTTTAGTCCGTGGTAGGCTAATATTCTGTTTTCGCCCATAATAGGCACAATATCCGCTGCAATACTAACTGCTACTAAATCGAGCAATGAAATAAGGTATTTAAAATCGATGTTATTGTTCTTTGCAAAGGCCTGCATAAACTTAAAACCAACGCCACAACCCGATAGATGGGTATAGGGGTAGGTGTTGTCTATGCATTTCGCATTCAAAATAGCTGCTGCATCGGGTAGTTCATCGTCGGGTACATGATGGTCGCAAATAATAAAATCTACTCCGTTTTCTTTCGCATAGGCCACCTCTTTTACATCTTTAATACCACAGTCTAGCACAATGATAAGGGATACACCAGTAGACACAGCATAGTCAATTCCCTCTTTAGAAACACCATATCCATCGCCATAGCGGTCGGGGATATAATAATCGAGGTTGGTATAAAACTTATTAAGGAACTTATACACTAATGCCACAGCAGTGGTGCCATCTACATCATAATCGCCATAGACCAAGACACGTTCATTTTCTTGTAGAGCTTTGTTTAAGCGGTCTACAGCAAGTTGCATATCTTTCATTAAGAAAGGGTCATGTAAATCGGATAGTTGTGGGTGGAAGAAAGCTTGCGCTTCTTTTATTGTTGTTATACCTCTTTTAAATAATAGGGAGCTGAGTATAGGATGAATAGATAGTTCCTTAGCTAATCCATCTATCTGTTCTTTCTCAAGAGATGTAGGAGGTCTGTAATTCCATTTGTTATTCATCTTATATATTGTTTTTTCTTTTCCGTGTTTGATTATGTAAAATTACGAAAAAAAAGAGATTATCTTTGTATAACCTCCTATTATTTTCCTTTAGTAGCGGAATCGAAAAGCTATAGATAACATATAAAAAGCCCTTGATTGCTAAACAATCAAGGGCTTTTTTACTATATATTCTATCTCCTACTAGGAGGGTAGTACACTGTTTTTAGAAGAATAGGTAGCGATTATCTACTACGGCTGCTTCTTGATAAAGCGCCTGCA
>JAQWAN010000261.1 GCA_028707655.1 Bacteroidaceae bacterium | reverse complement strand
CCTATTCCAAGCATCGAAAGCGAATATACTATCATGAATCAGATAGCACCTAACATCCCCGTTGCAGCCCTCAATGAGATGGCAAAACAACTCATTAGCAATACAAATATCAATGTATCTATCTTTGGCCCAGACAAAGAAGATGTGGTTTATCCTACAGAAGCCGACGTATTAAAAGCAATTAAAGATATTGAGAATAAAGAACTTGCTCCTTACGAGGATAATGTTTCTACCGACCCACTTATGAAAGATTTACCAACAGCGGGTAAAGTAGTTGCAGAAAAAGAGATGCCTTTATATGGCGCAAAAGAATTGACTCTTTCTAATGGTGTAAAGGTTATTCTTAAGAAAACAGACTTCAAAAAGGATCAGATCTCTATGGATGCTGTAAGCAAGGGTGGAAACTCACTTTTCAGCGATGACGACTACATCAACTTCTCTGCTATCAACGACGTTATCAAGTTGGGTGGTTTGGGCAATTTTAGTAAAACAGATCTTGAAAAGATGTTAGCTGGAAAACTTGCCGACGTTACTCCATTTGTAGGTCAACGCACAGAGGGTCTAAAAGGGAGTTGCTCGCCTAAAGATTTTGAAACGTTTATGCAGCTCGTTTATTTAAACTTTACTGCTCCACGTATGGATAAAGATGCTTTTGAATCTTACAAATCGCGTGAGAAAGCAATGTTGAAAAACAAAGCTACAAACCCATCTGCTATTTTATCCGACTCTATACAACGTACCTTTTATGGAGATGTGCCACGTACACAGATTATCAAATCGGAAGATATTGACAAGATTAATTACCAAAAGGTAATCGACCTCTACAACGACCGTTTCAAAGATGCTAGCGATTTCACGTTTATCTTTGTAGGAGATATTGACGAAGCTAAACTAACACCAATGTTGGAACAATACCTAGGCAGTCTACCTGCGATAAACCGCAAAGAGAGTTTCCAAACCATCAATAAGCTACGCCGTAAAGGAACCATAGAGAATGAATTTGAGATTCAATCGGAGGTAGAAAAAACAACATTCCTTGGTAGCTACAGCAACAAGATGAAGTACAACTTAGAAAATGTGCTCACTTCGGATGTACTACAACAGGTATTAAGCATGGTTTGTTTAGAAGAGATTCGCACAAAAGAGAGTGGCACCTATGGTGTAAGTGTCTTTGGTGGTGTTTCTAATTATCCAGAAAGCGAATCGGTTTTACTACTCTATTTTGATACCGACCCTGCCAAGAAAGAGAAACTTATAAAGCTTGTGCTTCAGGAAGTTGAAAAAATGGCAAAAGAGGGACCAAAAGCAGAGATGCTTGAGAAAGTTAAAAAATTCATGTTGAAGAAACATGCAGAAGAGATTGAAAAGAACAGTTACTGGTCTGGCGTGATTAAAGAATACGTGATTGATGGTGTCGATTTAAATAAAAACTATCAAGACATTGTAGAAAAGATAACGGCAAAAGAGGTAAAAAAACTAACACAAACGCTTCTTAAAAACCGCATTAATCTTATCATGAATGCGAAAAAGAAATAGTTTTTCCCACTAATATTATAAAGATTACCATCTATGTACAAATGCATAGATGGTAATCTTTTATTGTTTAATAAATCGTATAACTATGTTACTATTAGAATTACATAAGCACCAAAAGCTTGCAGCAAAACGGCATCCAATGTTTGATAAAAACAAGTTTGGAAAGTATTCTATGTACTTTATGGCACTGTTTTGGATGGGTTATCTGCTATTTATTGGAATAATGCTAGGCATAATCATACCAGATGCAAATCCGGCCATGGAGGGATATCATACGTTCAACAAGGGAATCATTTTTTTGCTAGCAATCGATTTTCTTTTACGTTTTCCCTTACAGACCTCACCTGTTCAAGAGATGAAAGTATACCTACTCTTTCCCATTGGAAAAAAGAAATTAATCCATTTCTTACTCTTTAAAAACCTCCTCAGTCCCTATAATTTACTCTGGATGTTTTTGTTAGTACCTTTCTCCTTAGCTGTAATCACTCGCCTACATGGAGTGAGCGGCATCCTACTCTATTTAATAGGTTGGTGGCTACTTTTCTTAGCTAACAACTATTTCTATACGTTTTGTAGAACATTGATAAAAGAACATATCCTCTTTATCTTACTACCTATTCTTACCTATGCAGCTCTTATCACTCTCTTCTTTACAACAGACCAATTTAGTTACTGTTGCATGAATCTGGGTGAATCGTTTATTCTTGGCAATCCATTAGGCTATTTATCCGTTCTTGCGGTAATAGCACTTTTCTGGTGGCTAAACAGAGTTGTCATTGAAAAAGTTATGTATAAGGAACTATCGAAGGTAGAAGATACCAAGGTAAAACATCTATCCGAATATAAATTCTTAGACCATTTTGGTGAGATTGGTGAATATATGCGATTAGAACTAAAAATGATTTTTAGAAATAAATCGTGTAGAAACCTCTTTATGTTGGCCATTGCCGTTATGATTATGATGGAGTTAATGCTATTGACACCTACCTACGACGGCCCCATTGGAAAAGATTTTGTATGTACCTATAACTTTATTATTTTCGGAGCCATGTTTTTAAGTAGACTGATGGGCTATGAGGGTAATTATATAGATGGATTAATGAGTAGAAAGGAATCGATCTACACACTATTAAGAGCTAAATATTATCTCTACTCTATAATTACACTGTTGCCTCTTTTTGCTATGCTAGCTATGGTTATCCATGGCGAAATAACACTGCTAAAGGTTTTATCTAGCTATTTTATTGGTATTGGACTAACCTATTTCCTCTTCTTTCAATTGGCTATTTACAATACAAAAACAGTACCATTGAACACAACAATAATGGGGAAACAAAT
>JAQWAN010000032.1 GCA_028707655.1 Bacteroidaceae bacterium | reverse complement strand
GCTTTCGCTAGATTAGCACTCTTGGTACCACTAAACTCATCTGCTATTTTGATAAATCCCATGTAACCAATTGAGTCGCCGTTTAGTGCTTTCTCAAAATTATCTTACCAAGATAGGCTTCTCCTCTAAAGATTGCTTCAGCAGCCATTTTCTCTTGTGGGTCAGTGATATAATGCTTGTAGCTAAAACCACCAGCGATAACTACAATAACTGCAACAAATGCAGAAATAATCATACGTTGGTTCTTTACAATAAAAGATTCTGTTTTGCTGATCGTTTCTTCTACATCTACCTGTTTTTGTTTGTTTTTTTGTGTTGCCATATTATTTTTTTATGTTTATTCCTTAAATAAATCCGAAATCTATTCGGTCAGCAAAAGTACTTTTTTTATATATAAGAATGAAATTTCATACCGTTTTTTTTAGAAACTCATTTAAAAAAGCATAGGATGATTAGTTTTTTCTTATTTTTGTCCTCCAAATCATCTGTATATATGCGTTTAGAACAATTATCTCTACTCAATTTCAAGAATTTACGTCAAGTAGATCTTACTTTCTCAAGCAAAATCAATTGTTTGTTAGGACTTAATGGAATGGGTAAGACCAATTTATTAGATGCAATTTACTATTTGTCGTTTTGTAAGAGTCATACGCATGCATTAGATCCCTCTATCATTTGTCATAAAGAGGACTTTTTTCTTTTACAGGGTACGTATGTAACCGATCAGAACGAATCCGAACTTATTTCTTGTGGTTATAAGCGGGGAAAGAAGAAAAAGTTCAAAAGAAACGCCAAGGAATATGCCAAACTATCGGAGCATATAGGACGCATCCCCTTGATAATGATCTCTCCTGCTGATAATATATTAATAAGTGGGGGTAGCGATGAAAGGCGTCGCTTTATGGATATGGTAATTTCTCAATACAATATTGACTATCTAAATGCTCTTTTGCGTTATAATAAAGCCTTATCTCAAAGAAACGCATTACTCAAGCAGGGAGCTACCGATGAAACGCTCTTTTTAGTGTGGGAGGAGATGATGGCTAGTGAAGGCCAATTTATTTATCAAGAACGTATCTCCTTTCTTGCTTCCTTTATTCCACTATTTCAACGCTATTATTCCTATTTATCGGCAGAAAATGAGTCGGTGCAGCTTAGTTACAAGTCGGATGTAGCGATGGAACCTTTGATAGATTTATTGCGTAAAAGTCGTACAAAAGATATGGTGATGGGGTACTCTCTAAAAGGTATTCACAAAGATGATTTGATTATGTCTTTAGGCGAATCTTTAATTAAGCGTGAGGGTTCTCAAGGGCAAAATAAGACTTTTCTTATAGCACTTAAATTAGCACAGTTTGATTTCCTTAAAAACGCAGGTAGGGCGGTAACTCCCATACTTCTATTCGACGATATTTTTGATAAATTAGATGGTTCGCGTGTTAAAAAGATTGTGCAATTAGTGGCAGAGGATAATTTTGGTCAAATTTTTATGACCGATACGGATTATAAGCATTTGGAACGAATTCTATCGGATGGCCATCTGACTTATAAATTGTTTCAAGTGGAGCAGGGTGAAATAACAGAAAAAGTAATCGTATGAAACGTAGAGAATCGCATTCTATAGGAAATTTATTACGGCAATATCTTCGCTCAGAGGGACTAGAGACGCCTCTAAATGAGCAACGATTAATTAATGCATGGCCAGAAGTGATGGGTACGTTGGTGAGTAATTACACCGACCAGCTCTACATTAAAAATACGGTGCTCTTTGTCAAAGTATCTTCTGCACCTTTGCGACAGGAGCTCTCGATGCGTCGTGCTCTGTTAGTTCAAAAACTAAATAAGCAGGCGGGTGCACAAGTCATTACAGATATTATTATTCGTTGAAGAAAAGCGCATCCATTTGAATATCGTGCTCTTCGTGCGGTAAACTCTCTCTAACTTGAAAATCGAAACAGATACCCCATTTAAGACCTGCTATGTTGGGCAAAAGTTTATCGTAATATCCTTTTCCTCGTCCCAAACGATTTCCCTTCTTATCAAAAGCTACCCCTGGAATACAGCTCAATTCTATCTGGTTTAATGCTGTAAAGGGTTCACCTGTTGGCTCTAGTATATGGTATGCACTTTTTTTCACCGCCTCTTTTCCTACATACTGTTTTAAGTGTAAAATATCGCCAACTACCACCGGAAGTAGTATACATTTAGAGGTGTACCATTGTTCTAAAAAATCGATGGTTTGTACCTCATCTGGGAGTGCATGATAGAGTAGCAGTGTACGACGTTGCTTAAACTCTTCTTGTTCGGCAATCTGTTTCCATATGGATGCACTAGCGGTAGTAATAAAGGAATGTGTGTTTCCCTTTTTGAGATCGCTTATCTCTTTTCTTATTGTTTGTTTAATCTCCCTTATTGTTTGCATCTTTATATTGTTTTAGAACCCTTTTTACCTTCGTAAAAGGGTTGTGAACTGTATATGTAACAAATCAGAATAGACAACTGTTTATTCTAATTTATGCAACTGCTCTGCTACGGATGGAGATATCCTTTGTATAAAAAGGAGCAAATCTTTTGTGCGATTTGCTCCTGTAAAAGATTCTTATTTTTCTTCTGCCTTTTTAGAAGGCTTAGGTAGCCATTCGCCCTTATCTAATATGTTTATCGCTTTTTGAATAGTTTTATCGGTACTATTGAGAAATCCGATATACGATTCCAGTCCTAATATATTATAGATAATACTTCCACTAACATATTTGTCTAGCAGTTCTCTCGATTTATAAATCTGTTTGTTTCGTTTGGTTACACCTTTTGAACTTGCGTAGTTAACCAGTTGTTTTACTAAATCTTGCTGTTTTAGATAGTTGTATAAATCAAGCGTGTTCGTAAAAACCTCTAGTTCTTTGCGGTGCTTGTCAGTATATTGAAAAGCAAAAGAAAGTGGAACACCTCTATTTACAACGGTACGATAGTAGGGCGTATAGTTCAACGTATCTTGTGGTACAAATATATCGGGCATTATACCGCCACCGCCGTAGACTTTTCGGCCAATCTTGGTGCGATACACAATCTCTTTGTTTTGCTTGATGCTATCTTTTGAGAAAAACTCACCATGCTCATATCGTTCTAGAATATCCATTTGGTATTTCTCGTCTGCTCCGTCTACATAAGGTTTTTGAATACAACGTCCAGATGGTGTGTAGTAGCGTGCCACTGTTAATCGAATGGCCGAACCATCCATAAACTCTACTGGTTCTTGTACCAATCCCTTGCCAAAAGAGCGTCTTCCTATAATCGTTCCTCTGTCATTATCTTGAATCGCACCAGAAAAAATCTCACTAGCAGATGCTGATCCCTCGTCAATAAGTATTACGAGTGGTAAGTCTTTACAGCTACCCATTCCGTTAGCATAAATGTCATTGCGAGTCCATTTTTTTCCTTTGGTATAGACAATAAGGTCTTTTTTAGATAAGAACTCATTAATAACTTGTGTAGCCGCTTCCAAATAGCCACCAGTATTACCCCTAAGGTCAAAAATCAGTCCCTTACAATTTTGTTGTTTTAGACGTGCAATCGATGTGATCACTTCAGAATAGGTGGTTCTACCAAACTTATTTAATTTGATATAGCCCCATTTAGGTGTAAGCATGAGTGTAGCATCCACAGAATAGATAGGGATGTTGTCTCTGGTAATATTGAAATGGAGTAACTGTTTCTCTCCTGTACGTAAGATACCTAGTTTCACATCGGTTCCCTTAGGACCTTTTAGTCGTTGAGGAGCAGATTGAACCGTAACCTCTTTTCCAACAAAGAGGGAATCGTTAATGGTTACGATACGGTCGCCAGGCATCAAGCCAACCTTCTCCGAAGGACCTCCGTGAATCACTTGATTAACATGTATCGTGTCTTTTTGAATAGAAAATTGTATTCCAATTCCTCCAAAACTACCATTTAAACCCGCATTTGTTGCCTCTAAATCTTTTGCTGGGATATAGATGGAGTGGGGGTCGAGTTCGGATAATACTTTAGGTATAGCACCTTCCACAATCTTACTGATATCTACAGTGTCTACATAATCTTTCTCAATGATATGTAGCAGTGCATTTATTTTCTTATAACCGTTGGTTTGTGTAAGACCTGTTGTACCCGTAGTTGTGCTTGTAGATAGATGTCCAATATATACACCCACTATCATAGCTACAGCTATGGACATGATAACTGCTATTGATTTGTTTGTTCTCATATTTATTGTTCCTTGAGATTAATATAAACCACTTCTATTCCTGCTCGTTCCAATAGATCAAGACCATCTCTTAAACGGTAGAGCTCTGAGTACACCACACGTTTAATACCCGACTGGATAATTAGTTTTGCACATTCAATACAGGGTGAAGCGGTAACATATAAAGTGGCATCTTTGCTACTATTACCAGAGCAAGCTATTTTGGTAATAGCATTTGCTTCGGCATGAAGAACATAAGGTTTTGTTGTATTGTCTTCGTATTCACATACGTTTTCAAATCCAGATGGTGTACCATTGTATCCATCCGATATAATCATTTTATCTTTTACAATCAAGGCACCAACTTTTCTCCGTACACAGTAAGAATTCTCCGACCATATCTCCGCCATGCGCATATAGCGCATGTCTAATGCCTTTTGTTTTTCTATTTTATCCATTATTTTTCTTTTCTGTTTTTACCAAATTGCAGGTAAGTTGTTTTTGCAGTAGGAAATAGTTTCAAGTAGATGGTACTCCCAATGTAAAACGATGTTTCCTGTACTCCTTCATAGAACAACCGCGAGATACGGTCTGCTAGCACGCCCGATTGTGGTGGTACACTTCCATCGGTAATGATAAAGGTGAGTGTATTCTTTTTACCATCCACATCCCATGTTCCCGAAAAAGTGTTTCTTAGTCCCTTGGCTGTAAAGGTATGATTGGCAAATTGGATAAAGAAGCGGTCTTTACCCTCTGCATTGATAATCTGTACTGCACTTTCCTTCTCTTCAGCACTAAAATAGGGATTTCTGCTATTCTCATCTTTCCAATTATTGGTGGTGTAGAAGTTGCCTAAGTACCATGTCTTCCCTGTAAAGATAGCATCAATATCATCTTCGTCGTTACAGCTTATTAAAGCGGTGCTGCACGTAAGAATAGTGCACACCAACAGTAGCCAATTTATGTATCTTTTCATGTTATTAATCATTTAATATACCATTTCTTTTGAGTAGGGCATTAATGGTAGGTTCTTGTCCTCTAAATCGCTTGTAAAGTACCATAGGGTCTTCTGTTCCTCCCTTTGATAAGACCTCTTTTCGGAAAGCATTAGCCACTTCTGCATTAAATATGCCCTTCTCTTTGAAGAGTGAAAACGCATCTGCATCCAGCACCTCCGCCCACTTGTAGCCATAATAACCTGCCGCGTAGCCACCGGCAAAAAGATGGGAGAAATGTGAACTCATGCAACTCTCCGGTGTGTCGGGTAAGAGTTGTGTTTTCTTTTGAATCTCTTTCTCATAAGCAATCACATCTCCATCAAAAGCCGTTTCTCTATTGTGCCATGCCATATCCATCCATCCAAAGGATATTTGTCGAAGGCACGCATATCCCACATTGAAATTAGAGGAATCAATAATCCGTTGAATCAGTTCATCACTAATCACCTCATGTGTCTGATAATGAAAGGCAAAAGTACTAAGAAATTCTTTTTCTACCGCATAATTCTCCATGAATTGAGATGGAAGTTCTACGAAATCGCGATAAACATTTGTACCACTTAAACTTTCGTAGGTCACATCCGAAAGCAAACCATGTAAAGCATGGCCAAATTCATGTAGAAAAGTAGTCACTTCGCCAAAGGTTAAGAGTGCTGGTTTGCTTGGAGTAGGGGTTGTAAAATTCATGACAAGCAGAATATGTGGTCTGCTATCTCTGCCATCCTCTTTCCACTGTCCCTTAAACTCCGTCATCCAAGCACCACTATTTTTGCCTGCTCTAGGATGAAAATCGGTGTATAACACACCAAGATAGTTGTTCTTCTCATCAATTACTTCAAAGACCTCCACATCTGGATGGTAAACCTCTATTGCTTTAGTCTTTTCAAAACGAATGCCATATAGTTTAGTGGCCAATCCAAACACCCCTTTCTTTACCTGTTCTAATTCAAAATAGGGGCGTAACATCTCTGAGTTGATATGAAAAGTAGCATCTTTTAGTTGATTAGAGTAGTAGGCCCAATCCCAAGCTCTTAACTGAAAATCGTCTCCTTCCTGTTGTTTTGCCCATTTCTCAACCTCTTTCACCTCTTTTTGTGCGGTAGGCTGATAAGCTTTAATCAGATCCTCTAATAATTGGTATACCTTTTCCGCCTTCTTTGCCATACGGTGGGTGAGCACATAGTCGGCATAGGTGTTATAACCCAGTAGCTGTGCTAACTCACATCGGAGAGAAACCATCTCTTTTACAATAGCGAGCGTGCTCCATTCATCTTGGTGTGCACATTGACTGGTGTAGGCCAGATAAAGCGCTTTTCTTAATTCTCGGTTTTGTGCATAGGTCATCACCGGTAAAAAGCTGGGTGCATCCAATGTAAATAGGAAGCCAACCTTTCCCCTCTCTTTAGCTTTTGCTGCCGCTTTTTCAATCGAGTCGTCTGGTAATCCTTTTACCTCCTTTTTAAGCTTTAGCAGTAGTTCATAGCGATTGGTCTCTTTTAAGTTTTTTTCGCTGAAATCGAGAGAGAGCTGACTCAACTTTTGTTTGATCTCTCTGTATCGTGTTTGTTTGGCCTCTTCCAATAGCGCCCCGTTGCGTGCAAAACTATCATAGCTGTTCTCCAATAGCTTACTCTCCTCTTGGGTTAGTGATAACTCTTGTCGCTTATGGTAGAGCGTTTTAATACGCTCAAATAAAAGCTTGTTTAGTCCTATGTTTGTAGCGTGTTCGGTTAGCAGTGGCATTAGCTTTTGTGCTAACTCCTGCATTTCATCGTTCGTCTCTGCTCCCATGAGGGTAAAAAAGACAGAACTAGCCTTATCTAGTAGTCGTCCACTTTTCTCATAAGCAACAATTGTGTTTTCAAAGGTAGGGGCTGCTGGATTTTTAGTAATGGCATCGATCTCTTTTTTTTGTAGGGTGATACCTTTAACAATAGCTGGTTCGTAGTCCTTTGTATGTATGCTAGAAAATGGTATGGTTTGGTGTAAGCTGTTCCATTCTTTTTCAAAAGGGTTTTTTTCTATTTTTTCCATGAACGATTGGTTTATTTTAATTTTTTAATGTCTGGTATAATGATTCGGTCTTTTTTGATAACAATGAGCTCCTGTTGCTGCATGTCTCGTAAGATGCCAACCACTTGATTCTTTGTGAGTTTTAAGATTAAGGATAGCTTTGTTGCATTTGTGAGAAGGATTTTTAATCCCTTTTCTCTTTCAGACATCGCTAAAAAGAAGGCCTTTACCTTATGCTCATTCGAATTTTCAAAAACATGCAAAGAGCGTTGCTTGAGTGCTTGTGCTCTACTACAGGTAATATTCATATAATTTAATTGGAAAACGGGATATTGTGTAAAAAAGCCAAAGATATAATCTTTCGATATTTTTAAGATACTAGCTTCTGTATGTGTGTAATAATTAGAATTGTAACTTGTTTTGATACCAAAAAGGGAGATTGGTTCAATAACCGTCATGGGTTCATAAAACTCAAACCACTCTAAATGTTTTGCTTCATAGACCCTTTTGGAGGCTACGGTACCATTTAAAACAAAAATGAGTTCTTTGCATCTATCCTCTTTTTGAGCTATCACCTCGCCAGCTTTAAGTTTTAGGAAATGCCATTTCGTATGTTCAAGCATTTCGGTTAGTTCATCTTTACTGAGTCCCTGAAAAAGAGGAAGCATCAATAATTTATCGAACATTGAAAAATCCACTGTTTTTTGTTCCATATACAAATATATATAATTTAGGTGGTGTTATTCCTTCAATGATTCTAAATTTGTTTTATTTATTGTTTCTTAAAATACTACACATTTTTTTGCTCTCTATTTTGTTTTTTGCATATAATCTACATATATTTGCGCATTAAATATAAATTATGCTGAATAGATTTGATTTTACCGATATGATGAGTGCATTTCTTGTGCTCTTTGCAGTGATTGATATTATTGGTTCTATTCCAATAATCATTAACTTGCGTGCCAATGGTCGTGGTGTGAAGTCTCTTAAAGCCGTTTTACTCTCCTTTGGCTTGATGTTGATGTTCTTCTATGCGGGAGATGTTATTCTTAACCTATTTCACGTAGATATCAACTCTTTTGCTGTGGCCGGTGGTCTTGTCATCTTTTTGATGTCTTTAGAGATGATTTTAGACGTTGAGATTTTTAAAAATCAAGGACCGATGAAAGAGGCTACTTTGGTGCCACTTGTCTTTCCTCTATTGGCCGGACCAGGCGCCTTTACCACGCTGTTGTCTCTACGTGCCCAATATGACCCTCTTAATATTTTGATAGCACTCTTGTTGAATATGATATTCGTTTATGTGGTATTGAAACTAACAGAACCTATCCAGCGCTTCTTTGGAAAGGGTGGTATTTATGTAACCCGTAAATTCTTTGGTATTATTCTACTTGCCATATCTATTCGTCTAGTAGCCGATAATATCTCCTTTTTGATTGATGTAATCAACAAACAACCTCTTCCTTAAGAGGTATATAGCGATACATATAGTAGCCCTAGCATTAAATCTTTAGTGTTAGGGCTTTTTGATAGATAAGTGTAATCTTTTTCTTGTTCACATAGAGTGTTGCTTGTTCACCCTCTTCTAGTCGGAAGGAGATAGATTTATCTGTAATCCTTATAAAGAGTTTGTTCTTCATGAAATTTACTCTAAAGGAATAGGCTCTCCACTCTTTTGGTATTTGTGGGTGAAAATGAAGCTGATCTTTTTTTACTGTCATTCCTGCAAAACCCTCTACAATAGCCAACCAACCACCAGCCATACTCGTGATGTGTAATCCCTGTTCTACCTCATTGTTATAATCATCTAAGTCGATACGGGTAGATTGCATAAAGAGACTATACGCCTTCTCTAATTCGCCAATTCGTGCTGCTAAAATGGCATGTACAAAGGGGGAGAGAGAGGACTCATGTAGGGTTTTAGGTTCATAGAAGTGGAAATTGTTTTTAATCTGTTCTTCGCTGAAGTTGGTATAATAGAGATAGATGCCCAATAGTACATCGCTTTGTTTAATAAAGCAGGAGCGAAGAATCCTATCCCACGACCAATATTGATTGATAGGGCGTTCCTTTGGGTTAATCTCTTCTACCGATTTTAGTTCTTTGTCTAGGTAGCCATCCTCTTGTAGAAAAAGGTCTCTTTCTTGGTCAACGGGAAAATACATATCCTCCACAATTGCTTGCCAATCTTGTATCTCTTTTTCCTGTAGCTGCACCTTGTCCATTAAGTTGGCCCATTCCGTAGGGCGTTGTTCCGCCACTTCTTGTAAATAATGGAGCGTCAACTTCAAACATTGCACACAGCCATAGTTGGTATACCAATTATTATTCACATTGTTCTCATATTCGTTAGGTCCTGTAACGCCTAGGAGTACATATTTATTTTTTATGGTAGAGAAGGAAACGCGCTGTTGCCAAAAACGTGCAATAGCAATCATCACTTCCAATCCATAATCTACAACATAGCTATGATCGCCCGTATAGCGTACATATTGGTCTATTGCATAAACAATAATGCTGTTACGATGAATCTCTTCGAATGTGATTTCCCACTCGTTATGGCACTCCTCTCCATTAGCCGTTACCATGGGATAGAGTGCAGCACCCTTTGTGAAGCCTAGTAATTCCGCATTTTTTATTGCTTTCCCGAGTTGATGATAGCGATAAAGCAGTAGGTTTTTTGCAATAGGAAAAGGAACGGATAAAAGCATAAACGGTACACAGCAAAGCTCCGTGTTCCAATAGGTATTACCCCCATATTTTTCTCCTGTAAATCCTTTCGCCGCAATATTTAGACGTGGGTCTTTTCCTTGATAGGTCTGTAATAGTTGAAAAATGTTATAGCGAATAGCTTGTTGCGCTTTTGCATCTCCCTCTATTGTTACATCACACTCATCCCAAATACGTGTCCATTGTTGCTTATGTGCCTCCTTTAGTTGTAACCATCCTTTTTCCTTTGCTTTTTGTGCATTTTTTAGGGCTTCTGTTACCAACAGATTTCGATCGATATAGAGTGTCGATTCAATGGTGGTGTATTTATAAAGAGTTAGGGTTTCACCAGGTTTTATTTCCTCTCCAATACTATATCCTACCAGTTTATCTTTTTCTATTTTTATGGGTCCTTTTGTTATCTCCTTCTCATTTTTAAAGAGTTGATATTGGCAGGCACAACACATCTGTGTTGTTTCTCGTTTTATCTGTGTCCAGATATAAGCACCATTGTTACTGACCTCCGATTTGATAATATTCCAAGGCTTTTTGGATAAATTGGCGCTCTCGTGTGTTACATCGCCATCAATAAAGGGGATCAAGGATACTTTTCCCTTGTAATTGACGGATGTTATTTGGTATTTAATGATACAGAGATTTTGTTCATCCATACTATTAAAACGCTCCACTTGTACTTGTACTGTTTTATCCTTGGGAGAGGTGATTTGGCAGGTACGCTCTAAGATACCGGTTCTCATGTGCAGCTCACGTCTGAATGCATCCACCTCCCACTGTGCCATGTCAATCTCTTCATCAATTAGTCGTACGCGGATGCCACTCCAATTAGGAGAGTTAGGTGTGCAAGAGTAGTGGTGTGGCAATCCATTTTTCCACCAACCAACTACCGTTTCATCCCAAAAAGTGATGCCAGCAGCATAAGACCCCTGCATGCTATCGCTAGAGTAGGTCTCCTCAAAATTTGCGCGTTGACCAATTTGCCCGTTAGCAAGACTGAATATACTTTCTGAGGCACATTGCTTATCTGCATGGAACCCCTCTTCGATAATATTCCATTCATCTGTTTGTAGGTAGTTATTCATATTGGATTGGTTAACGTGTCCTTTTTCTGTTAGTTGGTAAATATATTCATTCTTTACGATATGGCAAAGCTTGCGTCTTGTTTTTGAAGTAGCTGCCACTAAAAAAAATCCCCTAATGTAAGTAAAACATTAGGGGATTTTTTGGAATTATAAAAGTATATAGCTTTGTTTTAGCTCTTTAAGGTCTGCTTTTCTCCATATTCCTCTTTTATGAGGTACACACAACCTGCTCCAACAAACAAGAAGATGCCGGCCAATGATAGCATATCAATTTCAGGAGCAATACCGTTGGTTGGTGTTAGAAATCCTAAGATACTACCACCTAACAAAGAGGCCACAATCTGTGGAATACAGATGGTTCCATTAAAGAGTCCTAGGTAGGCTCCCATATGTGCGCCAGAAAGCGCATTAGTCAGTAGGGTGAAGGGCAAAGCCAATATGGCTGCCCAAGCACAACCGATAAGTGCATAAGAGGCAAACAGTAGATGTGGATCGTGTACGTATCCCACAGAAATAAAGCCGATACCCCCTAGTAGTAGACTGAGTGCATAGATAAATTTTTTATTTTTAAAGAAGGGGATAAAGATAGCCCATATAACCGATCCAATAGCCTGCACTGCAAAAAGTACACCTACCCAGTTTCCCGCTTCTTGGTACTCTTTGGAGGTACTATCTAATCGTTTTTGTTTGTGGAGTTGTAGTGTCTGCTGTTGTGCATCGGTAAGTTCTATTCTCTGTTGGTCTACTTGTAGCACAGTTGCATTCTTTAAAATGGCATCGGATGCTGCTAAATATGTTCCTTTCTCATCGGTCAAGTTTTGTGCATCGGCAGAAAAATGATTTCCCGTTAAGGTAATAACCTTTCCATTGTCTGTATATTCAAGGCTCTGTATCTTCTCGATAACCGGTGCATCAAAAGCACCTTTGGCAATAGAGC
>JAQWAN010000031.1 GCA_028707655.1 Bacteroidaceae bacterium | reverse complement strand
GCTATATTTACTTATAAAGTGGACAATGTATATGCTCCAGATGCGGAGGCTTCTATAGCATATAACGATAAGACACTCAAGATTGATTGGCCCATTACAGTAGATAAAATAAGTCTTTCAGAGAAAGACAAATTGGCGAGTAGTTTCTTGGAAGCAATATATTTTGATTAATATTAGTTTAATACGAAGATAGTATGAAAATAGTAATTGTAGGTACAGGTTATGTTGGATTAGTTACCGGCGCCTGTTTTGCGGATATAGGCGTACATGTGACGTGTGTGGATACCGATGAAAATAAAATAGAAAAATTAAAACAAGGCATTCTTCCTATCTTTGAGAATGGCTTAGATGAGTTAGTAGATAGAAATACAAAAGCGGGTCGTCTTTGTTTCTCTACCTCTTTAGAAAGTTGTTTGTCTGATGCAGAGATTGTCTTTATCGCAGTGGGTACCCCTCCCGATGAAGATGGTAGTGCCGATTTAAAATATGTATTGCAAGTAGCTAAGACTGTTGGAGCTAATATGCAGAAATATTTATTAGTGGTTACTAAAAGTACTGTGCCAGTGGGTACTGCTCAAAAAGTAAAAGCAACCATCCAAAAAGAGTTGACTGCAAGAAACCTGTCGACTACTTTTGATGTAGCCTCCAACCCTGAGTTCTTAAAAGAGGGAAAAGCGATTTCTGATTTTATGAGTCCAGACCGTGTGGTTGTTGGTGTTGAGTCGGATAGAGCCAAGACTTTATTGTCTCGTTTATATAAACCCTTCTTGTTGAATAACTTTAGGGTACTTTTCATGGATATTCCTTCTGCTGAGATGAGTAAATATGCAGCCAATTCAATGTTAGCTACTCGTATTAGTTTTATGAATGAGATTGCCAACCTATGCGAATTGATGGGTGCAGATGTAGACCAAGTACGTGCTGGTATTGGTAGTGATACACGTATAGGAAATAAATTCTTGTATGCTGGTTGTGGCTATGGTGGATCTTGTTTCCCTAAAGATGTTAAGGCCTTGATTAAAACGGCAGATAGAAACGGCTATAGTATGGATGTTTTGAAGGCTGTTGAATCAGTGAATGAGCGTCAGAAGAGTGTTGTCTTTAAAAAACTATTGCGTCATTTTGAGGGTAATATTAAAGGCAAAACAATTGCACTATGGGGACTATCGTTTAAACCAGAAACCGATGATATGCGAGAAGCAACAGCTTTAGTAATGATTGACCATTTATTAAAAGCAGGTGCAACCGTACGTTGTTATGACCCAGCAGCTATGGAAGAAACAAAACGATTGGTAGGCGACAGTGTCTTTTATTCACAAGACATGTATGATGCAGTATTAGATGCCGATGCTTTGCTTTTATTAACGGAGTGGAAAGAGTTCCGTTTACCAGCTTGGGGTGTTATTGCTAAGGCTATGAATCAATCTGTATTGTTTGATGGTAGAAACATCTATGATAAAGAAGAGCTAGTTGCGCAAGGTTTCACCTATTACTCAATAGGTAAGAAATAGGACATATAAAGATTAAAAAGAAGGGCTATCCTAATGGGGTAGCCTTTTTTTTGTTGCTTATTTTTTCTTACCAGAGAGATGAAATAGATCTCTCCAACTAGAGAAATCTTTTTTGTACAAGATACCTACCCCCTGTGTGGTAAGTGTACTTCTTTCAAAGTAGCGGTCGTTTGTCTGATTATACGCCTTTAAGCGTAAATCCTTAGCCTTGTTTAGTACATACTCCACACTAAAATCGCCCACAAAATTACTTTTTGACAAGGGATTATCTTTATAGCCAAAATTACCATTTACTAGTAACCGGTCATTAAAGAGTTGTCCCGAGAATAATCCCTCAACCTCTACGTCGGTCCATCCTTTTTCTCCTGTACTCAGGTTCGTTCCAAAGTTCCATTTATTACTGTTTATCACTTGTGAGATAAAACGGTTTAACTGTCCCGATAGTGTAGAAGAGAGTACTGACGACATAGCATTCGAGCTCTGTGTGTCATTGTTTAAATAATTGGGGCGATAAAACTTGCCCACTCCAAGTAGATAAACCACCTGCATATTCATCTCTTCATCTGTACTGATGGTGCTTTGTACTATCTCCTTTTCCTCTTCACTAACATTTGGTAATTCGATATCAAAATTAAATGTAGGTTTTTTTAAACTACCTGTGATATTCATCAAGCAGTTTACTTTTACATTGTTTTGTGAGAGGTCTGTGATACCTAAATCTTTAAGCGAGGCCGAGTTAACAGCATAATAGGTTTTTAAATCCAGATTAGCACGTTCTGGATCTCCTTGAAAGCTAAGTGTACTACCCGAACGCATCAAGAAGTTTTTACGTATAATCTCCTGCATACTAAAGTGGTATATACCATTTTTGATGATATAATCGCCAAACATGTTAAAGGCACCTTTATTGAAGTAGTCAATCTTTAATGCACCATTTCCATGCATACTAATATAATCGCCCGTAATTGGGTCCATGATGATATTCACCGTAGCATTTTCGTTAGCGTTCAAACTAATGTTGATATTGATGTTTTGCGAAGGTGTTGGTGTACTATTTTCTTTTTTCTTTTCAACGGTTAATGTGTCCGTTGTTTTTCGGTGAAAGCTCTTGTCCACAAATTTGATAAATTCATTGTTTACCGCAGAAATAGTAGGGTTGGTAACATAAGAGAAAGTAGAATTCGGTTCTGTTGTCATGTTCATGTCAATAGATAAATTATTGCCACTACCTGTTACTAATGCATCTCCTGTGGCATATACAGTGCCATAGATCTCCGAGTTTACCTTTTTCTTTATGTTATAAATCAACATATTGTTGGTATTAAAACGTAGTAGATAATTCACATCTTTAAAATGTTTATATCGAATAGACCCATTCATCAATCCCTGGTTGCCTCTTTGGTCTGCAATTCGATTATTGATGAAAGTTATTCCCTCTTTTCTAAAGTAGACCGTATCTTTAATCTGAATAGGGATGTTTAGTTCGTTCATCTTACAACTGGCATTCACATTCATCTTCCCATCTAAGTTAAGGGCTTTAAAACCGCCATATAGTCGGATATCACCAGATGCGCCCCCCTTAAAATCGGATAAAATAGCATATAAGAACTCGTTTAGAAAAGCCACATTAGTCTCTTTTCCTTTAAACTGTAAATCCAAGCCCTTGTCTTTAACTAAGATGTATCCTTTACAGGTTGTTTCACTTGTTGCTCCTTTTTGTATAAGCGCATCTAAATACACACCCTTTCGTTGGTTATCCCAATTGCCTTTGACCTGCATATCCCCCATGATTGCCTTGTTAAAAGCATAATTCTTTATTTGAAGGTCAGCCTGCATCTTAGGTTGATCATAGGCATGTGCCACATAAGCCTTTCCTGTAGCCATTCCGTTGAAGTCCAGATTTAGTCCTACCAGATTAAAGATATAACTGAGGTGCACATCTTTTAGCGATGTTTTGAGTGTGTCAGTAGGCGATTTACCTAAACGACCATTGGCTATTATATGTTGCTGCTTATGTTTAAAAACAAATTGGTGGATGTCTACAAAACCAGAATCGATAAGGATTGTAGTAGGGCTCAGATTCCATATCGAATCTTTTAAAACGATAGAGGTAGAGTCGATAGCTATTTGCGTGCGCAATTTTTTACTCGATTGGTCACTGTGTGAGAAACGAATGGTAGAGGCTAGTGAACCATAATTGGATACCTCATTTGCATTTCCCCATGTTAACCAAGAGCGAATAGAATCGTGACGTGCTGTTACATCAAATGTAAGATTAATTGTTTTTTCTTTTTCATCTGTTCTAGATAGACGCAGTTTGCTAGAGACAGAAGTTGAGTCATTGTAGAAATGAATAAATCCCGATTCATATAAATCCTTTTTATGCTGTATAGATGGAAGATGCGCTGTAAATTCCATCTTATTCTCCTTCTCATTTAAGAATCCCTTTAAGTCGAGCGGCATATTTACATGTACCGGTAATTTAAAAATGGTCGATAGTAGTTTAGCATTTGTACAAGCAAAAGAAAAAGACATTTGTTTATCTTTTGTAGGTGTTTCGTTCCTTTTAGGAAAGAGTGTTGGCAGATATTGATGCATACGTGCTATACAGCTGTTAATTAATTCTTTGTAGGAATAATTACCAATGATAAATCCATTTAAGAAATTAGACTGTATGCTGAGCTTTCTCTCTTGGAGCGTCTGTGTAGATGCTACCACTAATTTTCCCAATGAAAAATGCTCTTTTTTACTTCGATAATCTAACTCCTTAACGGTTATTGTTCCAATAGCATCCTCCATAGAATCTCCTTGAATATTAGCTTCAATCACACTAGAGTAGTTCGCATCATACTTTTCTGGAGCCATCTTGAGCTTATAGGGGTTCACCCGTTTCGCTTCTGCCAAAACAGTTAGGTTTGGCTTCTTTTCTCGATTGTCTAACTCGCCTTTTATCGTTAGGGAGCCATTCTTGTCCAGAAGGTCTAATGAAGAGGTGAGTTGTTTGTTCTTATAGAGTGCTTGCAGTTTAATATCGCTGTAGGTATATTTTTGGTATTCCAAGCGGGAGATAGTGCTAGTCAGTTTACCTGTAATGTTTTTTTTGCTATCTCTACTAAAATCAACAGTTGTTACCCCGTCGAGTAGTCCTAATGGATTAGACTTGTTGAGCAGACTCCCCAGATTTACCTGTTGGTAGTTAACCAAGGCCTTTCCATTTATTTTTTTGGGGGAGTAGTGGGTGGTTAAATCTAGTTGTAGCTCTCCAACCGCCGTTGAGATGGCAGCTGTGGAGTGATTGTTTCTTACTGTTCCTTTGGTTGCTAAATTAAGTTGAATGACCCCCAATTTTGTTGTGAAATGGGGTAGTCTTATATTTCTTGCCTGCAGGCTTTTTTGTACATACTCCATTCCTTTATTTGTTAAAACCATTTGCTGGATTGTAGCAGAAAAGGGACTGTTTTCTCTATCTTGTAATAGATGAGCAGATAGATGCCCCTCTAACCGAAAAAGTGCGGGCGAGGATACCCGTAGTTCGTCTACCGTAAATTTGTTTTGCATCCTAGAAAAACGCATTCCTAGCTCCAGCTTATCTGGTGAGTCTTTAAAAGCGGTATTGAAACAACTTAAATCCTTTAATGCAATATAGCTGTTGTCTAAAGAGCCATTAAAGGAAACAGTGGAATCCGTTAGCGAGTAATGTAGTTTTTGACTTGTTGCGATAAACAAGTTACTAAATCGGATTTGTGAACTAGGTAAGTCTAATCGGATAGAGGATAGTTGGGTGTGTTGATGATTAGCCACAAGCTTAAAGGAGAGTTTTTTTAGTTCCAATCCAGCCTGTTCCTTTAAATGGAATTGTTGTACCCGTAAATAGAGTGAGTCACTGTTGAGTGCCTTGATAGAAAAGCGCCCATCAATATCTTCTGTTACAATATGATGTGGATTCCAAACACCCGGTGTTTGTGGTTCAGAGAGTACATTATATGCAATCTTTCCGCGTCTTAAAATAATAGAGTTTATGCGTAAATCTATTGCCGTTTTTGTCTGCACCGTATCTTTTGTAGCAAAAGCATCTAAGATATATTGATAATTAGCTCTGCTCTCCGGTGTTTTTTTCTCTAATTGTGCTTGAAAGTCAAAGAGTTGCACATTGCTAATCACGATTTTCCCCTCAAAGATAGGAAGTAGTTTAAATTTGGTGGTCAATTTCTTTATCGACAACAAATCTTGCTGTTCTTTATCTTTAAGAAGTACATCGTTAATAATAAATCGATCAAAAAGTCCCAGCTCAATTTTTCCTATGGTAACCTCACAATGGAGCTGATTAGCCATTTCAGTAGCAACGAGTTTACCAATTTTACTTTGAACGTATTGAGCGTCCAAAGCAAAAACAACCATCGCATACACACCAGTGATGATGCAAAAAGTCCATGTTAGTAATATTCGGGCAGTTTTGATAGGTCTTCGTTATTTATCCTTTAGCTTCCATATAAAGGTATCGTTTAATACTTTTTTTAGGGGTCTTTTCAAATTCTTCTGGATAGATTTTTATCTTAGACACCTTGGAATAAGCAGGTAGCTCTTGGTTAAGCAACACTCTGTTTTCTTCCATTATGGTTTCTACATCTCTATTATTCAATCCATGTGCAAAAGCATCGTCAGAATCGGGATAAACAAGTCCCACTAATCTTTCATTTTGTTGTACCACAATAGATTCCGAGACATAAGGCATATTATTCAGCTTTTCTTCTACCTCCTCTGGATAGATATTCTGTCCAGCAGAACTTAGAAGTAAGTTTTTGCTTCTACCTTTAATAAAGACATTTCCCTCTTTGTCCATAAGACCGAGGTCGCCTGTATGTAACCAGCCCTCTTTATCGAAGACCTCATTTGTAGCCTCTTCATTCTTATAGTAACCAAGCATTACATTTGCTCCTTTACAGAGAATCTCTCCAACCACCTTTTCTGGGTCGGGCGATTCTATTTTTACTTCCATTCGTCTAGCTGCTTTACCGCAGGAGCCCATCTTAAAATCGGACCAATACTCGTAGCATATAATGGGACCACACTCCGTCATACCATATCCAATGGCATAAGGGAAGTTGATAGATTTCAGAAATTTCTCTACTTCGTGATTAAAACTAGCTCCTCCAATAAGTACCTGATCAAAATTACCACCAAAAGCATTCATCATCTTTTCTCGCACAGATGCTTTTATTTTATCGTTAATAATAGGTAGTTTTAATAAAAATTTCATTGTAGGTGTTTGTAACTTAGGAAGGATATTCTTTTTGATAATTTTTTCAATAATCAACGGAACAGCAATCACTAAGTTAGGCTTTATCTCTGAGAAAGCTTGGAAGATGATTTTTGGGCTAGGCATACGTGTCAAGAAATAGATATGGCAACCCACAGTAAACTCACATAAAAACTCATAAGCTAGACCATACATATGTGCCATTGGTAGCATAGAGACAAATTTATCGCCTGCCTTAAGATGTAAGCCACTTGTACCATATTCAATATTCGACCATAAAGAGCGGTAGGGTAGCATTACTCCTTTAGAGTAGCTAGTGGTACCAGAGGTATAATTAATCACGGCTAATTCTTCAGGAGAATCTTTATGATAATTGACATGTAGTTTACGGAAATTTTTAGGGTATTTTTTTCCAAACAGTTCATTTAAGTGTTCACGTGCGTAGGTCAGTTTTTTATCTCTAGAAAAGAGTAAACAAAAATCGTTCATCAAAAACACACCATCGAGTAGTGGCATAGCATTCTCGTTGAGATTTTCCCACACCTGGTCGCCTACAAACAAAAGTTTTGCATCAGAGTGATTCACAATATTGTGCACATTGTCCGCTTTAAATTCATGCAGAATAGGCACAATAACAGCACCATAGGTAAGTGTTGCTAAAAAAGTGATGGCCCAATGTGAACTATTTCGTCCACAAACAGCAATCTTTTCTCCCTCTTTAAGACCAACTTCCTCGAAGAAGATGTGTAGCTTCTCGATTTTTCTTGCAACATCTTTATATTGTAGCGTTGCTCCTTTGTAGTCTGTTAAAGCATCTAGGTCCCAATGAGAGATGACACTATCTTCTATGAATTTATTAAAACTTTGTTTCATCGTGTTTGCACAATCTTTTGAATTTTGTGCAAATATACGGGTTTCACGTCGGTTGTCAAATAAAAAACAGGAAAAAATGCAGCGGTGTACATTATCTCCTGTTTTATATCTAGTGCTATGACCGTGTATCTACGGCATTAGGTGTAAGCTCTTTTCCCAAAAATGGAAGTTCCAATACGTACTAATGTACTACCATGTGCAACGGCTAAAGGGTAGTCGTTTGACATCCCCATAGATAGTTCTTTAAAGTAAGCATGCTCTTGGAAGCAGCTCTCTTTGAGTGAACAAAAGAGCTGATGTAGGCTTTCAAATTCCTGTTCCACCTGCTGTTGATTCTTTGTGTTAGTAGCCATCCCCATCAAACCATGTATCTCAATGTTTTCTAAGTCTTGCCACTCCTTGCGCATACAAAACTGTTTACATTCCTCTAAGCTAAAACCATATTTGGTTTCCTCTTGTGCAATATGCACTTGTAGCAAGCAGGGTATAATTCGTTCTTTTTTGGCCGCCTGTTTATTCACCTCTTGGAGCAATTGAACGCTGTCAATGCTGTGTATAAGTGATATAAAGGGAACAATATACTTAATCTTATTACGCTGTAAGTGGCCAATAAAATGCCATTGAATATCTGCAGGAAGTGATTGTTCTTTTGCACACAATTCCTGTATTTTACTTTCTCCAAATATTCTTTGACCAGCCTCATAAGCCTCTAAGATGGTCTCCTTGGGGTGGTACTTTGATACAGCAACAAGTTGTACCCCATTGGGGAACTGACTTGTTATCTTTTGAATTGCTTCTTGAACTTCCATAATCTATCTATTCGTTTGTTGCAGAAAATTCTGGTTTGTCTGTTTTTTCAGCACTATAGGGATACACATCCATGATGGTTGTCTCATTGATAGCCGTAACATCGTAATCGGCCATTGTACCCTTCATACCTTCGGTTAGTTTAGTAAGTGCATCTTTTAGGTCTTCCGCTTGTACCAGCATATAGGTTGCTGTACGTTTCTCGATTCCTTTTTTCTCATCTAAGCTGATAAAAACAACTTTACACTTGTACCATTTATCCGCTGCATCATCTTCGCAGAAGAACAGTTCACTGTAGTTTGCTCTTTTTATATCCGAAACCGTAAAATCGCCAGATATAAAAGGAGTAATTTCCTCTATAATACGTGCTTCTGCCTCGGTGAAATTAAGGGCATCAATGAGATAAGGTTCGGTTACCTTTTTATTCATGCCATTTTCAGCTAATTTCTCATATTTGATTTTGCATTCAAACCAATTGTACATCATAATCGTTAATTGTTATATAAATATTTTATCTCAGTTCTGTTGTTTCTCTTCAGTTGCTGAGACCGTTGTATTAATTCTAGTGGTTGTAAGTGTAGAAAGATCATACCCCGTAGGTGTTTGAAAGAGTCGTAAACCAAATTGTGGAATAGTTGCCAGGATATGGTCAAAAAGGTCACTTTGAATCTGCTCATATTCCTCCCAGTTGGTTGTGTTAGCAAAGGCATACACCTCAACAGGAAGGCCTTTTTCAGTTGGTTGTAGCTGTCTCACCATACACAGGTTGGTAGCATTTATAGTAGGCTGGTGGAGTAAATAGTTTTTAAGATAAGCTCTAAAAACCCCCACATTAGTCTGTCTGCGTCCGTTTGCCCAAACCGATGCATCAATGTTGTTTTGCTTATTATGGTTTCCAATCTCCTTTTCTGTTTGCTCAATATAGTCGCGAATAAGGTCTATTTTCTTAAACTCCTCAAGGTCGTTTGTCGTACAAAACCGGATACTAGTCATATCCATATAAATCGCTCTTTTTATACGTCTATTGCCACTCTTTAGCATCCCCTTCCAGTTTCGGAAAGAACCACTTGTTAGTGCATAGGGTGGGAGTGTAATGATGGTATTATCAAAATTTTGAACCTTCACCGTGTTTAAGGATACCTCGAGAACCGTACCATCTGCATCATAATTGGGAACGGTAATCCAGTCTCCCACCTTAATCATATCGTTGGCCGAGAGTTGTATACCAGCCACAAATCCCATGATGCTATCCTTGAAAATCAAGATGATAATAGCAGCAGAAGCACCCAATGTGGTAAGTAAATAGGTCGGCGATTTACTAATAATGATGCTGATAACAATGATACTTCCAATCAAGAATAGGAAGACCTGTGTGGTTTGTAGCATCCCTTTTAAAGGTCTGTTTTTATATTTATCTTTCAGCTGAAAGATATTATAAGTAGCAATAAGCCATCCATTGACCAATAATAACGATGAGCTTGTAATGTAGACCAAACTAAATTTGACTAAAATTTCGTAGCCAATATTGTCTGGGGGTAACATCATTGGGATGGTATAGTAGTTAAGAATAGGTGCAGTTAATTTACTAATGCGTACAAGGACCTGGTCGTTTAGTAAAGTATCGTCCCACGTGTTTTTACTCATCTTTATGAAACGATGGATGCCATTTAATAAGACATATCGAACAATATGGTTCAATAGAAAGGCAGCTAATACCAGAATGACCGTAGAGATAACAAGGCTCCAAAACTCGCCAGCAGCAAGTTTCTCCAGGTTTAATAGATGGTGTATAAATTGATTGAATTCTGTCATGGTGATTTATCCTAATTTGCAAGCAAAGATAATCAAGTTCTGTTAAATATCTTACACTATTTGTTACTATTATTTGCTCTTCCCTAGAACCACTTTTAGAAATACATAGAAAAGAACCCTATCCATCGAAAGAGATGTAGAATAGAGCGATGTAAGCGGAGGAGTATAGAAAAGAGAGAGGATATGGGTTATAAAGGTAAGATGCTCTCCTCGCAGTGCGTGAGTTTCTCTACTCCCGTGTTTGTAACTACCCAGGAGTTCTCAATGCCAACTGGACCAATTTGTGGGAGCACAATTTTGGGTTCTAAGGCAAACACCATACCCGGTTGTAGTTCTGTTGTGATACGTGGGGCTATAACGGGTGACTCATTAATCTCTAGCCCTATGCCGTGTCCAATGAATTTGGCCTGCTGCTCCATGCCCATAAAATAGGCTGTAAAACCACTCTTCTTCACCATCTCAATTGCAGTGTGGTAGAGCTCTTGACAGATGGCACCTGGCTTTGCAAGAGCTGCTATCTTATCTTGCACCGCTAAGCAAACCTGATGTGCAGCATACGCCTCCTCTTTTATTTTCCCGATAGAGAACACCCGACTCATGTCGCAGATATATCCATTAAAATTACCACCAATGTCTACCATCACCGTTTGTCCCTCTTTTAGCTTACTGCCGTTGAACCCCACAGGTAGAGAGGGATCTGCACCCTGTCCACCTAATGCAAAGTCATAGGGAGAGGGTTGCGTTGCATTATCGCCTGTTAAGACACTACCCATAAAAATCTCCATGCTTCGCCCAAAGATACGGAAGATACCTAATGAGCCCTCTAAGCGCATCAAATGTTCAATCTCAATAGAGAACGCTCTATCGGTCATTCCTCTATGATAGATGCTAGGAATCTGTTGATACGCTCTAACATGAGCTGCCGCAGCTTCTTGAAACAAACCTATCTCTATGGGCGTTTTTATGCTTCGTGCTTCGTGGATAAGTGGTGTACCATTTACGATGTCTGCCGTAGGAAACAGGGCAGCAATCCGCATATATTCGGTGTAGGGCAGTTCCTCTGCCTCTAACATTACGCTTTGAGGTGTAGGAATATTGTTTTGGTCTAGAAATGTTTTGATCTGTTCCACTTTTCGGATGGGATGGATGGATTCTCCCATTAGGTTGTTCGGGCGTTTAATAAACAAGTGGTCTGCTCCGTCAACGGATAGATAAAGGTAACCACTTACTATTTGTCCACACGTATAGAGTAGATTTACGTTGCAGGTAATAATGGCTGCGTCAATCTTTTTTTGCTGCATAAGTACGCGTATCTTATTGCGTCTGATCTTAAGTTCTGTTGCTAACATTTGTCCTTTACTTTTTGGTGCTGTAAAGCTATACATTTCTTTTAAAAGATTGCGTTTTATCCTAAAAAAAGAGGTCTACTTAACGCTGTTGGTTAAGTAGACCTCCTTGGTATAAAATGCATTCTTAGTCTTGACGAATAAAAATCTTTTGAACAGTTGTACCTATTTGAACTAGGTATAACCCTTTTTGTAGTACTATACTGTTTACACCCTCTCTTGTGATGACCTTTTTTACGACAAAGCCACTAGGTGAATAGATCGTAACAGGTTCTTGTTTTGTTGCTGAAAAATAGAGTGTGTTACCATCTGTGTAGAGTGCTGTTGCTGCCTCCATCTCTGCAAGACCAGAGGTAGAAAGTGACACCAAGGCAAATGTAGAGT
>JAQWAN010000030.1 GCA_028707655.1 Bacteroidaceae bacterium | reverse complement strand
ATAAGTTGTGCATAATTGAGCTGTATATTAATAGTTTGATCACCATTAAAATACTAATAATCAATGATATGCACAACTTATTTCCTGACATTTTTTAGTGAATTAATTCCGCCAACGGGTAAAAATAATATATATTTATACTTTATTGATTGAAAGCCAATGATGGTATAACCATAAAAAAGAGAATGATGAGGATAGGTATAGAAGCACAACGGATTTTTAGAAGTAACAAACATGGAATGGATTATGTTGCATTGGAAACAATCCGCGAATTACAAGCTATTGACACAGAAAATCAATACTTCATTTTCGTTAAACCTGGAGATGATCGCTGTTTATCTGAAACGGCTAATTTTAAGATTATGGAGCTGAACTGTCCAAGTTATCCACTCTGGGAACAATTTATGTTGCCCTATACAGTAGCTAAACTACATCTCGACTTGCTACACTGCACAAGCAACACAGCGCCTATCTATTCAAAAACGCCGCTGATACTAACGCTCCACGACATCATCTTTCTAGAAAAAAGACCAGCAGGCAATAAATCACTCTACCAAAACATGGGATGGTACTATCGAAAATTAGTTGTTCCTCGTATCCTAGAGAAATGCAAAAAAATCATCACAGTTTCACACTTTGAATGTGAAAGAATAAAAAGCACCCTAAAATTGCCTGAGGAACAAGTTATAGCCATCTATAATGGGTACAATGAACACTTCAAGCCGCAAAAAACAGTTGAGCCTGTCTGTAATAAATACATTTCATCTCAACCTTTTCTATTCTTCTTAGGAAATACAGACCCCAAAAAGAATGTGCCTCGTACACTTAAAGCATATAGTCTCTATTTAGAAAGGTCAGCCAACCCACTCCCTCTACTAATAGCTGACATCCAGGAGAAAACCTTAAACGAAATATTAAAAAGCGAGAAGATTGAATCCATACGAAAGCATATCCATTGCCCTGGGTATATCGACAACAAAGATTTAGCCTACATTTATAGTGGTGCGCATGCCTTTTTATATACCTCTTTACGAGAAAGTTTTGGTATACCCATCCTAGAAGCTATGGCATGTGGTACACCCGTTATTACTGGAAACGTATCCGCCATGCCAGAGATAGCTGGGGAAGGCGGCATATTAGTTGACCCAACCAACACCGAAGCTATTGCAAAAAGCATCCTTCGTCTAGAATCAGACCCAACCTATTATCAAGAACAGGTTGCATATGGTCTAAAAAGAGTTAAAGATTTCTCGTGGAAACAAACAGCTATCAAACTGCTAAACATTTATAAATCCTATCAAAAAAAATAAGCCATGATTAAAGGAAAAGACTTTATTATTACAGCATTACAACCCTGGGATATTAACATTGGCTCTAACGTAAAAGATATTGCTGCAGAAATCGCAAAAAACAATCGCGTTCTTTACATCAATACACCCAGAAAATTAAAAGAGGGAACCCCTATGCTGCAACAGATTAGTGAAAATTTGTGGACACTTAATTTCCCTTTTAGTGTTTTTCCGTTTAATTTTTAACAGAATGAATCCTTCTTTAATTTGTTAATAAGATGAATCAAAAAAAGATGTATTCTTATGTATTAAAACAGATACACAAATTAGGATTTAAAGACTATATCCTATTTATGGATAATGACATCTATAGAAGTTTTTATGCGAAAGAGCTACTACAACCCAAAGTGAGTGTTTACTACAGAAGAGACAACCTATCTACTCCATATTGGGCGAAACATGCACCTCGTTTAGAGCCATTACTTTGTAGCAAGAGCGACTGTGTTGTAGCCAATTCTAGTCAACTAGCCGAGGCTGTACGTCCCTACAACAAAAACGCCTTTGATGTAGGACAAGGGGTCGATTTAACCGCCTACTCCGAAGCGCTTAACTACGCTATCCCAGCGGATATACAGCCAATAAAGAAACCTATTGTGGGCTATATTGGTTGGATCACGACTCGCCGATTAGATGCCGATTTGATTTATTCAATAGCTAAAAAGCGCCCTGATGTTTCCTATGTACTCGTTGGAAGTGAAGATGATGATTTTAAAAATCACCCACTACATCAATTAGAGAATGTTCATTTTCTAGGAAATAAAGATCCTGAAGATGTACCCTCCTATATTAATGCTTTTGACATCTGTATCAACCCACAAATTATTAACAAAATCACGATAGGAAATTATCCACGTAAGATAGATGAATACCTTGCTTTTGGTAAACCAACCATTGCTACACATACCAACATGATGAATTATTTTAAGGATTATGTTTGGCTTTGTAAAACCGACGAAGACTATCTCCAAGCAATTGATAGTGCAATAGAAGATACAGATGCTACCATAAAAGAAAAACGCATTGCCTTTGCAAATGAACATACATGGGAGAATTCTGTTAATAAAATTTATTCACACATAAAACTATAATATTATGTTAGACGACAAACCAAAATTAAAACATTTCTTGCACTACTTATTAATACACCCCTACACATCTCGACCACGTTATTGGGCCAGAATTTTTCTAATCCCATTTGTCATTAAAAGAGGCAAAGGGTCTATTGTAAAACGTAAAGCAAGACTAGACATTATACCTTCTAAAAAAATCACATTGGGTATAAAAAGTGTAATTGAAGATTATGCTATTATCAATAATGGAATGGGAGATGTGTTGATAGGCGACTATTCACATGTTACCTCACGTGTAAAATTAGTAGGTCCAGTAACATTAGGTAACCATGTTACATTGGGAAGCAATGCACAAGTAACAGGTCTAACACACAACTACGTAGATGTAGACAGACCTATTTCTGAACAGGGGGTTATGCCTTGTAAAACCGTTATTGAAGATGACGTATGGATTGGTGGAAACTCCTGTATTAACCAAGGAATAACCATTGGTACACATAGTATCGTTGCTTCCGGAAGTGTCGTTACTAAATCTGTTCCTCCATATAGCGTTGTAGGAGGTAATCCAGCACGAATCTTAAAACAATATGATTTTGAGAAAAAAGAATGGGTAAAAGCCATCAAAAAATAAACTTCTAAAAAAGGAACGAAATAGCTAACAACAGCAATAATTGCAGTTTAGCTGTTTCGTTTTATTTTTTTATATATCTTTGCAATACCTATATCACACAAAAAAAACGTCTATATCCCTTTTAAAATTTAAACTTATGAACCAATCTGCTCTAAAAAATATACTAAAAAAATGTATCCCTACTCCTCTTATTACAAGCCTAAAAAGAGTAAAAAACAAAAGAAAAGCGGATCGATTCATGAAATTTGACATGAATAAGATTATTAAACTAACTTCATCCACCTGTTTTGAACAAAACATCACAGCAATAATCATTAAATATCATGCCATAGAGAAGGGACTTACCATGCCTAACAGACGACTAGGATTTGGCAGTAACCCACTTAACTACTTAATCGATAGACTAAACACACACATCGACCAGTTTGGCGACAAACATGAACAAATACAAGCAGCTCTACAAGTTGTAGCAGAATATAAGCTCCTGCACCAAGAGAATAATTACGAGTTAAGCCCTGAGCTTTCTAAGAAAATAGATAAACTACTGCAGAAAACAAATACTACCTGCACAAGCCGACAAATAGAGATGACTAGAGCAGCATATTTTGCCGCTTCAGATGCATCTTTTGAAACCTTCTCTAAGTCAAGACGTAGTATACGTAGCTTTGAAGGAGGAGTAGAGATGGAAAAAGTTCTTGCTGCTATTGAACTAGCGCAAACAGCACCCTCTGCATGTAACAGACAAAGCACACGTGTAAAAGTGATTACTGACAAGGATACAATGAGCAGAGCACTCGACGTACAGGGTGGCAACAGAGGCTTCGGACAACTAGTAGACAAGCTTATTGTTCTAACCACTGAGATGAACAACTGGGACATTGAATCCTCAAAAGGTGGCTATCTAGATGGAGGCATCTATACCATGAACCTCTTGTATGCCCTTCATTATCATAAGATAGGTGCATGCAGCCTCAACTGTTTTTTCTCACCTGAAAAAGATAAAAAGATGAGAGAAATAATAGCAATTCCTGCGACTGAAAATTTTATTGTAATGATTGCCTTAGGCAATGTTCCTGAACATTTCTTAGTGGCTAATTCACATAAATATCCATCCGATCAAATCACCACCATTTATTAATCGATTACTTCTCCCTCTTTTTCCTTAGAGAGATGTTTTTTAGTTTCTCTAAGATAAACTGCTTTTCACTTTTGGAACAACCTACATAGTAAACCACTAGAATCGTTGAGGAAACACTAACAAATCCGGTTACAAGGAATCGTAGTGCACCATAACCTAATAAATTGTGTACAAACAATGGGAGTAGTATGGCCAAGAAAGAGACCAAGAAAACATTTAGCACCACATCGTAGATAAAGGAGCGTATACGTAGTCCAATCATATCTCTTAATAAATAGATACGAATCATTAAGTTACACATGGAGAAGAAAATGATAACAAGATAAGTCACTTCTGGTGGAAATCCAAACTTTAATAGATAGTATGCAATAGGTAGATTTAACATCGTTACACCTCCCACAATAATCTGGTATTTTTTAATGTCTCCAGTGGCCAACATAGCCTTGATAAGTGTAGCAGAGAGTGCCTCAGCAAAAGTACAAAGCAGAATCAATCGTACAAAATTGACCGTATAATCGGGCACCTCTTTCAGCCATAAAGATAGTATATACTCCGTATCGATAAGGATGGGTAGAGATAGAAACAGTAATAAATAGGAACTAAAACGACAACCTTTTTTTACTAGGTCCATCATATAGGTGTGATCGCCAGATACAAATGATTTTGTTATTTGTGGGTCTAAAGCAGTCATAAAATTATTGAGGAAGCTACCCACGGCCATATTAACCTGTTCAGCTATACCCCTAGCAGCATTTACAGCTGGACCAAAGAATATATTTACAGCAATATTAATACCTTGACTACGCAAAACGACAGCAGAAGAGCCAATAAAATTCCAACCAGCAAAGCTTACCATTTTTTTGAATAAGCCTTTATCAAAGACAAAGGTATAGGTACACTCCTCAAAGTTACGCTTACAGTAAAACCCGTAGCACAATCGGATAATAACAGCTACAACAACCAATAAGATAGCATAGAAGATTAGTTTGTCCATGCCTGCTAATGCCAATAAATAAACAACAGCTAATTTTAACCCAACTTCGAGAAAACCAACATAAGCCATAATATCCATACGCTCATGCGAAATGATAGAAGCGTCGTAAGGGATACTAATTAATTTTAAGATGAAAGTCAACATAGAACATTGTAGAACCCAAAAAGCCGCATTAAGTCGGTCTGAAGGTATATACATCTTATTATATAGAAACCATAGCCCCACCGTTTCCACAAGAATAACAATCAATAAAGAGAGTGCAAACTGAATGGTTACTGCTATTGAAAAAACTTTCTTCAGCTCTACCAAGTTTTTTGTACCTAATTCATATATAAGGAACCTACTAATAGCAACAGATAAAGAACGGGTTATAACAGAAAACATAACAACAACTCCACCCACTACATTATATATACCGTAATCCTCTATACCTAGTGTAGAGAGTACAATTCGAGAAGTATACAAAGCGACAACCATCACTAGTATCATTCTCCCGTAAAGCATCAACATATTTCTTACAATACGTTTGTTCTTCAGCGATTTAGTTTCATCCATTAAATACTTTTTTTCTTTTGGTCAGTTAAAGAACTTTCCAGGAATGAATAAGACGATTTTCGAAGTTCAGCAAGTCGGCCCGACACCTCCTCCACATTCATCGTTAGATATTTCTCGGGTAAAGCAGTACCGTCAATAAAACGATTAGAAAGTCCAAGACTCTCTAGCAGAGAAGCAGCTCTTGCATCCGCCCCACTATGTACCTTTAAAGTATAAAAAGGTTTTTCAAACAGCACAGAAAACACCGTTCCATGAAAAGAGGTCGTAATAACAAAACAAGCATGTTTAATATATCCTAAGAACTCCTCTGGAGAAGCACACTGAATCTTATTAGGAGAGGTTCTGTAGTCTAACCAGGAAGCAACAATTTCAACAACATCAGCGTCCTGCTCTTTTGCTATCTTATGTGCCAATTCAAAAGCATGTTTGTTTTTATTTATTTGATAAACCAACACATATTTCCGTTCTCTTTTTGGAGCAACAGCAATAGGATTAAACACCTCACTACCCACCAACAATGTAGGATCGATAACCACACTAATTGGTTTATCCGTTAAGGGTGTTAACAAATCTTTTAATGATTCCTCTCGCACACCAATACAATCAAGATGTTGAAGTTTATCACGGTAATATCCTACTTGATAATCGTCCAACTTAAAGGCACTCATACTAGCAGCATAAGCTATTCGTTTCTTTCCTCTGGCCGCCTTAAAGTCACCAAAAAAGCGTTCATCAAACCCATGACAAATAATTGGATTCCATATCTGGTCACTGCCAAAAACATAAGCATCGAAGGCACTATCCGCCACGTCAAAGAGAGGACTACTCAACTGCATTCGTTCGGTGATAAAAGTATCAAAAGCTTTAAAACGTTTCTTACGTATAGAGAGGGTTAACAAGCGAGATACCACCGACTTAAAATAAACCAGCCAAGAGGCATTTTTCTTTTTCTTGAGTGTAAACACCTTATATAAATGAAGAATATATTCTGGCCTATAATCTAATATAGAAACTGTATGCCCTTGCGATTTCAAGAACTCTTGCAAAGCATAAGCTTGCAAAACAGTGCCATAATTATGGGCACAATGAAAAGTAAGAATTCCTATTTTCATATTTTATTTTTTTATTCTATTTATCTTTTATTTTGCCTAAAAAAGTAGCCCTAGCACAACACTAATCGCAAATGGGATCTGTTAAACCGCGGTATACACCCCTTGCATAAGCACTCGCCATTGCAAGGTCAGCACGTAGTAAACTGCCTATAAAATTACGTAAAAAGACAATCGTCGACTGATAGATACAAGAGTACCATATATCCGCACCTTTATTGTTTCGACGCGCATAAAACAAACGAGCACGTGTTAAATAAAAATTGCGTAAAGGAGATCCTTTAGATATGCTCTGTCCCTCTTTATGAAAAATAGTAATCGGTTCATACCAAATCTCATATCCAGCCTCTCTAAATCGCATACACCAATCTAGCTCCTCGTAGAAAAGGAAATAGATGGTAGTCATAAGCCCCACCCTCTCTAATATTGCACGAGAAGTAAGCATACAAGCACCATGCGCAAAGAATGTTTTCTTTGCCACCTCAAACTGTCCAATATCTTTTTGTTTATAGCCAATCAAGTGGTTTCGTATGAGCACAGGTTGCATCTCTGTATACCCAGCATATTGAATTACATCGGGCAAATAAGAGTATTTAATCTTTGGGCAAACCAAACCAATAGTAGGAGAGGATTCTAATCGATGAATCAAGGCTTCCAAGAAAGGGGCATTAATCAACGTATCATTATTCATAAACAAGATGTAATCTCCCTTTGCATACTGAAAACCTAGATTATTACCACCTGCAAAGCCTAAATTCTTTTTACTAGCTATCACCTTTACCTTTGCATCATTTGTGGCAGATAAGAAATTAACATCCTCTCCAGGAGAAGCATTATCTACAACAATTAACTCATAGGGATAGGTCTCAAATGTACGCAATGAATCCATTAATTCTAACGTGTCTAAGTAACCTCCATAATTGACCGTTATAATAGAAACTTTTTTCATATCTTTTCGAATTAAAGGGTACAGCAAACTATCATTCTAATTTTAAAAAGTTTTTACCTTTTTACAAAAATAGTAACTATTACTGACATATTATCCTAGAGCGAGAACAAAAACCTTAAATAGGATACAATCTATTTCTTTTTTCTGCTTCGAAGCATCCATTTTGTATGGTTTTTCAAAAAAACGAGTAAGCTTTGCAGATAAAATAGTATTTTTGCAAAAGAAAGAACCAATTACACATTATGAAACAACAACAAAATCTACTCATCCAAAAAGCCATGTATTTTGGTACCTTCATGGGAATTTACTGGATTTTAAAATTTACACTACTTCCACTAGGTTTTAATAGTGCTTGGCTCCATTTCTTATTTCTTGGACTAACTATTTATGTCCCCTTCTTAAGTTATAAATTAACCCGTAACTACAGAGATCAATTCTGTGGAGGCAGTATAGAATTCTCACATGCTTGGCTCTTTAGTTGCTGCATGTTTATTTTTGCATCCTTATTAACAGCAGTTGCTCACTATATCTATTTTCAGTTTTTAGACCATGGCTTTATCATCGGCAAGATAGAAGAAACGATGCGGCTGTTTAAAGACACCCTACCAGCCGACCAAAAAGAGAGTTTACAAGATCTCGACACCTCTATAGCATTAGTTAAATCGCTAACTCCCATTGAATTAACCATTCAGTTTATGGGTAACAATCTCTTTTATGGTTCCCTGTTCTCTCTAATTGTTGCTATGATTGTAAAAAAGAAAAAACAAATTAAAATATAGCATATTAACCATGGATATATCTGTTATCATACCATTATATAACGAAGAAGAATCACTCCCTGAGCTACAAGAATGGATTAATAGAGTGATGGTCGATCACCAATTAAGCTACGAGGCTATTTATGTAGACGACGGTAGCACCGACAGTTCATGGAGCATTATAGGTAAACTACAAAAAGAGTATGCAAGTGTAAAAGGGATACAATTCCGATGTAACTATGGTAAATCGGCTGCCCTTTATAGCGGATTCAAGCGAGCAGAAGGAGAGGTGGTTATCACAATGGATGCCGATCTTCAAGATAGTCCCGATGAGATACCAGCCCTCTATAAGATGATTAAGGAGTCAAACTACGACTTAGTCTCTGGGTGGAAGAAAAAAAGATATGACCCACTAACAAAAACAATACCCACCAAATTGTTCAATGCCACAGCTCGTAAAGTATCTGGCATTCATAATTTACACGACTTTAATTGTGGTTTAAAAGCCTATAAGAAAGCGGTGGTTAAAAACATAGAAGTATATGGTGAGATGCATCGTTATATCCCCTACCTGGCTAAAAGTGCAGGTTTTCATCGAATCGGCGAAAAGATAGTACACCATCAAGCACGCAAATATGGAGAAACGAAATTTGGATTGAGCCGTTTTATCAATGGCTACTTAGATCTACTCACCCTATGGTTCTTATCTAAATTTGGCGTTAAGCCCATGCATATATTTGGACTCATTGGGTCCTTTATGTTTTTGATTGGACTACTAGCCATTATCTATGTAGGTGCCTCTAAGCTATATGCAATGCGTAACGGACTACCCTATGCGCTAGTAACCGATTCGCCCTATTTCTATATAGCACTCACTACAATGATGATTGGAACACAATTTTTCTTAGCCGGTTTCTTAGGCGAATTAGTCTCTCGTAATGCTCCCGAACGAAACAACTATAAAATAGAAAAAGAGATATGATGCACTTACAAAAAAAATATGGTTATCTACTCCTTCCCCTTTTATTTTTGCTTCTAACCAGTTGCGAAGAGGAGAATGGTAGTAGCAATGTGCGTAGTTTAGTGCGTTTCAATTTTATTAGCAGCACTATAAAAGAGCAGGTTAGCCTCTTTGATTCGCTCACTGTAACAGCAGAAGAGACGCAAGACACACTAATATATAAGGCATCTAGCATCAATCATATCTCACTACCACTACCATATGAAGAGCAACAAGTGACCTATATGCTCTCCTATTCGGCACAAGTTCGGGATACCGTTTGGTTAACCTATACCAATGCAGCCCATTTTATCTCTATGCAGCAAGGCATTAGCATGTATTATACCATTAAAACAGTAGAGCACACCAAACATCTTATTGATTCCATTGTTACACAAAATCCTGCCATAAATGAAACAGAGAAAGAAAATTTCCAAATGTATTTCACTACTACTGAGTAGCCTCTTATTCTTCTCTCTTTCTTTATCTGCACAAGAAAAAAAGAAAATCAGGTTCAAGAGGGACATAAAGCCAGAGAAAGTAGTAGTCGATTCAGTTGCCAGAACGGAGCTATACCAAGGATTATTTGTTGGTATAGACCTTTATGGACTAGGGAATAAAATATTTGGTGGCGATTATATTAGTTCGGAAGTTACAATAGAAGTTAATCTTAAGAATCGCTTTTTTCCTATCCTAGAAATAGGATATGGCTCGTCCAACTTTACAGATGAAACAACACAGATTTCCTACCAAACAAAAGCGCCCTTTGCACGTATCGGATTGAACTATAATTTTCAATACAAAAAGAAAAACTTGAGTTATCTATACCTTGGTTTCCGCTATGGTTTTACCTCCTTCTCCTACGATTTATCGAGCCCAGACATAGAAGACGAAATTTGGAATACTGAAACCACCTATGCACATACAGGTCTCCAGTCAAATGCACACTGGATAGCGTTTGTTGCAGGCATTAAAGTGCAGGTATACAACCAGTTCTTCATGGGATGGGCCCTTCGCTATAAATCTCTTCTACGAGTTAAAGACAATATACAGGGTAGTCCTTACTATATCCCTGGATTTGGAACCAATAATGGTAGTACACTGGGTATCTCTTATCAATTAATTTATCAATTCTAAAAAAAAACAGATGAAAAAGAAACTCAATAAATGGCAGATTACCTTTCTTTTATTTTTAGTGGTAGGTACACTTTATGTGCTCAATAATCAACCCCCATATCATCGGGCACAAGGTATTATCTATGGCACCTTTTATCATATAACCTATCAGAATAAATACGATCTTAGTACAGAAATCAAAGATCGTTTATTAGAGGTCGATGCTGCCTTCTCCATGTACAACGACACCTCCTTGATTAGCCGAATTAATAGGAATGACTCCATTCTTGTAACGCCTCTTTTTAAGCATATTTTTAATTTATCCGAAAGAATAGCACAAGAAACGGATGGTGCATTTGATATCACCGTTGCACCACTGGTTAATACGTGGGGGTTTGGCTTTAAGAAAAACATAGCAATTGATAGTGCCACAATAGATTCTATCCGTCCCTTTATTGGTTATCAGAAAGTACGCCTTGTGAACAACATGGTAACCAAAGAGAATCCACACATCATGCTCGACTGTAGTGCTATTGCTAAAGGTTATGGGTCAGACCGTGTAGCTGAATTATTTGATGAAGAGGGAATAAAGAACTATATGATTGAGATAGGTGGCGAGATTGTAGTAAAGGGAATGAATCCACAAAAGAAAAAATGGATGATTGGTATTAACAAGCCAGTGGACGATTCATTAAATGTAAACAACACACTAGAAACCATTATTTCCATCAGTAACAGAAGTATTGCTACCTCTGGAAACTACCGAAAATTCTATTATTTAAACGGAAAGAAATACGCACACACCATCGATCCAAGAACAGGCTATCCTGTACAACACAGTTTACTTTCTGCTACCGTAATCACTAAATATTGTGCAGAGGCCGATGCCTATGCCACATCATTCATGGTCATGGGACTAGAAAAAGCCATTCAATTTATTGATAATCATAAGGGTATTGACGCCTATTTTATCTATGGCGACCACGATGGTAATTTAAAGACCTATTACTCTAAAGGGATGGATAAATATAAAACGAAAGAACAAGATTAAACCATTTTTTTCCGCCATAGATAGCGCCACAAGATAGAATAAGTTCTACGTTCTGGTACATCTTTTAAGATTGTCTGTCGTAAATTTTCGCTGCGAATCTCTTGATATAAAGGGCGCATCTTTTTATAAGCAGAACGAGCCTGCCACACCGCTTTAGCAAAAGAAAATTGCCCCTTCAGCAAAAATTGAAATGCTGCAATATAATCTAAGAAAAAGCGAACAGTTAGTATAGGTCGCAAATCCTTTTCGGGTAAATTTTTATAAAGCATCAACAAGTTATTGCGAAAGTTTAAATAGACTTTTCGATAACTTGTTGTTGGTAAAGTACCACCACCCATATGGTAAACCACACTCTGCGGTACACATACAATAGAACGATTTCTACAGATCGGAAGAGCA
>JAQWAN010000260.1 GCA_028707655.1 Bacteroidaceae bacterium | reverse complement strand
GGGTGTTCCCTTCCTTATTCTCTCTATGTTAGTATATGGTGTAGCCTTCGATTTTTTCAATGTGTCGGGTTCTCTTTATGTAAACGAGATGACCGACAAGTCTATTCGTTCTAGTGCACAAGGTTTATTTGTTATTGTAACCAATGGATTTGGTGCTACGTTAGGTACACTAGGAGCACAATATGTAGTAGATGCCTTTACACACGATGAGATGGGCTTTCGTGTAGGCGATTGGCCAACAGTATGGTTTATCTTTGCTGGTTATTCCTTAGTAGTAGCCATCGCCTTTGCTATACTCTTTAAATACAAACACGACCCCTCTAAAAAACAAGTTCCACTTTCTTAAGGAACTGTTACGACTAATAAATATAAAAAGGGAGCCTATGGGTTCCCTTTTTTTATAGACTTATTTGTATCTTTGCGCATAACTTATCTAATCGTTTTTGATTGCTGTTGTAGCAGCGTAATTATTCACCCACTTATTTTTTTACTATGCATCTATTTTATGCCCCCGATATAGAAACCATCCATGAACTACCCACCGAAGAGGCACAACACTGTATCCGTGTGTTGCGTCAAACCGAAGGAGACGAGTTATTTATAACCGATGGTAAAGGCTCTTTTTATAGAGCCCTCATCTCTATGATAACCTCCAAACGATGTTTTGTAGAGATTCAAGAGAAAAATCCCCAACCCCCATTGTTTAAAGCACATCTACATATTGCTTTAGCACCCACTAAGAACATGTCTCGTGTAGAGTGGATGGTAGAGAAATCCACAGAGATAGGCATTAGTGAGATCTCTTTTCTTCGTTGTCGTTTCTCTGAGCGCAAAGAGATTAAGATAGAACGTATAGAGAAGATTGTTGTTTCTGCTATGAAACAATCGTTAAAAGCAGAAAAGCCCATCTTAAATGCGATGCAGAAATTTGCAACGTTTATACAGCAACCTTTTGAGGGGCAGAAATTCATAGCCCATTGCTATGAAGGAGAGAAACCACTGTTAAAAGATATTATACAACCCGAACAAGATGCACTTCTTTTAGTTGGTCCTGAGGGCGATTTTAGTGAAGAGGAGGTAGCACAAGCAGTAGCCAATGGGTATGTTGCTGTTAGTCTAGGCAAAGCCCGTTTACGTACAGAAACAGCTGGGTTAGTAGGGTGTCATATCCTAAATTTGGCCAATCAAAACTAGTAATCAATAACTAACGAGCTACACTTGTACTAAAAAAGACTCCCCCTAGCACTACTGCTAGGGGGAGTCTTTTTGTTATCGTACACTTACCGTTTGCGTAACTGACGTAAAGGATACAGTCTTTTAGTTAAGATAAGGTTGTAAAGCCTTTCCCCATTTTTTATATTCACGCTGTATGATGTGTAATCCATCTCTTGTCACTTCCTTACGCATGGTCAAGCCATCTTCTGCTACATAAAGTGGGAAGAGATTGATAAAAGTCACTCCCTTTTTAGCAGCTAGCACCACTAATTTCTCATTTATCTCCGGAAATTGTGCCGTTTTATTCGTGAGTCGTTTGTAGCGATGAAACGATTCATTAATAGGAAGCACACTTTGCAAATAGATCTCTGTGGTAGGCGATTCAAGTTGGATACGGTCTACTAACTTGCCAATATGTGCAACAATAGTATCTGAGGATAGATCATGCGATACATCGTTGGCCCCTGTTAGAATAAATATTTTTTTAGGATGTCCAGGTAAAATCTGGTCTAATCTATCGTATAGGCCCATAGCTACGTCTCCGCGGATACCACGATTAACCACATTCTTTTTGTTTAACCATTTGCTCCAGTCTCCGCCATTTTCTGTAAGACTGTTTCCTAACATAACAATATCGTTCGATGTGATAGGTGCCTCTTTTTCAAAAGCAACACAGCGTTCGTAGTAATGTGGTGTATATATACGAGGTACAGGAACTACTGCACTAGCCACGGCATTTGCCACAAAAGAGCGTAGACGAATACAAGTTCCTCCATCTTTGGGATGTGCTCGGTTGGTGAGTAAAATAATGGCCAGTTTATTTGCTGGGTCAATAACGATAGAGGTACCCGTATAGCCTGTATGACCATATGTCTCTTTGCTTAGTAGATCGCCAATGTTTGAAGCATAGGCTGTAAACTTATCCCAACCCGGTGTTCTACCTAGTGTAGCAACACTGCGTGGCACATGCGTCATGCACTCCACAGTGAGTGGACTAAGGATTCGTTTATCTTGGTAAACACCTTTGTTAATCAAAGCCGTAGCTAAGATAGCTAAATCGTCCGCATCCGAGAACACACCCGCATTACCCGATATACCACCATTCATGATTCGTGCTAATGGGTCGTGTACAATACCTTTTAGCGGTTTTCCATCTTTTTGCACCTCTGTTGGAGCACATCTCTCTAATGTTTCTCCTGTAGGATTATAATCCGTGTGGAGCATACCCAGTTTATCAAAGATGTTTTGCTTAGCAAAGTCGCGCAAAGAGAGTCCGCTAATCGTCTCAATAACGCGTTGAAGTGTGATAAAGTTTAAGCAGCTATATTGAAAATCTGTTTCTGGCTCAAAGTCGCGTGGGCAATGCGATATATAATCAATCACGCCATCCGGATTAGGAGCACCATATTTTTTGGCTACTTTTTTGATATCCTTTACATAAGGAGGTAGTCCAGAGCTATGTGTCATCAAGTCTTGTATCGTAATGGCTTTTGTTCTGCCACTTCCATCATTGCTCACCCATTTTTCAAACTCAGGGATAAACAAACTAACTTTGTCCACCAATCGTAATTGGCCTCTCTCTATGAGAATCATAGCGGAGATAGCTGTCGATACACTCTTGCTAACCGAAGCAAGATCAAAAACCGTGTTTGTGGTCATCGCCTCCTTGGTAGGATAGACCTGTTTGTTTCCATAGGCCTT
>JAQWAN010000259.1 GCA_028707655.1 Bacteroidaceae bacterium | reverse complement strand
ATACTCTCAATGTCATCTGGGTTGATATCGGCAGAAGCTCCACCACGGTCAACACCACCCCATGTACTTGCAGAGGAGTTGTTATTATCATTAAAAGGAACACCATCAATGACCCATAGTGGTTGGTTATTGTCGGTCAACGAGGAGTTACCACGAAGGGTAATCTTAGTAGAACCACCAAGACCTGTAGAGGCTGTGTTCATTTGTAAACCGGCCACCTTACCCTGCAACATACTCGTTACAGAAGGGTCACCTGTTTTATTCATTTTATCTCCTTTTAAATCTTGGATAGAATAACCCAACATTTTCTTCTCGCGTTTGATACCTAAAGCGGTAACCACAACCTCATCAATAGCTTGTGTGTCCTCTTCCATTGTAACCTCTAAAGGGGTACTACCCTTTGGCATTACTGCAACTTGGCGATAGCCAATATAGGAGAATAACACTTTTGATTTTGCGGGTACATCTAACACAAATTTACCATCAAAATCGGTAATTGTTCCTTGCGAAGTACCCTCAACAGATACATTCACACCAATCAGTGCTTCACCTGTTTCATCTACTACGGTACCGGATACCTTACGTATGTTTTGTTGTTTAGAAATCATGGTGGTAACATCCTCCTCTTTTCCAGCAGAAAGATAAACGATGTTTTCTTCTACTTTATAAGAGATAGATTTCCCTTTTAATAGAGCAGTTAATACTTGATCAATAGATGCGTCTTCTATTTTCAAAGCATCAATCTCCATATTCGACAGCTTATCATTAAAGAAGAATTCATACTTCGATTGTGATTTCACCGTTTCAATAACTTTACCTAGCGTAGTCTTACCTACTGAGAGCGTAATTTGCGCAGACAGCTGTTGCATAGGATTCAGCACAAACAAGAAGAATAAGACCAATAGGTTAATTGGCCTTCTTAAGTTGCGTTTCATAGACATTTATTTAATTAGTTAATATTTATTCTCATTATATAAAACAGGCATCCGAGTAAAATCACTTACTCGGATGCCTGTTTTTTTTAGAAGATATACTCTTTCTACTTCTGTGTACTGAAAGAATAGGGCAAATCGGTGGATAAAATGCCTCTTTTCTTAGCAGGAACATCGTCCATCTTCAAATCGAGCACACCACCCTGTGTTAACTCCTTGTAGGTGAGATAATTCTTGGTAAAGGATTTTTTGTTTAGCTTAGCAGAACAGATATATACGTTTTTATCTGAGTTCTTAGGAGCATGGATAACAAAGGTCTTTCCTTTTGGCAATTGGATGGTTACTTTCTTAAACAAAGGAGCACCCATCACATATTCCGAAGTACCAGGACAAACGGAATAAAAGCCCATGGAAGAGAGTACAAACCATGCAGAGGTTTGTCCATTATCTTCATCGCCACAATAACCCTTTGATGTAGAGTTATAGAGTTTGTTTAACACTTGGCGAACATGATATTGTGTTTTCCAAGGCTGACCGAGATAGCTATATAGATAGATAGCATGTTGTATAGGTTGATTACCATGTCCATATTGCCCCATGTTAAGTGCCTTCATCTCTGCCATTTCATGAATGACATAGCCATAAGTACCATAGTTGAAATCGCTAGAAGCGGTAAACATAGCATCTAGCTTGTCGCTCATCGCTTTATGGCCACCCATCAGTTGCGCTAACCCCTCTACATCGTGGAATACGCTCCAGGTATAATGCCAAGAGTTACCCTCGGTAAAGGGACCACCCCACTCGGCTGGATCAAATGGCTCAATCCATTTGCCCTCTTTTGTTTTACCGCGCATAAAACCAACCTTCTTGTCAAATACATTTTTGTAGTTCAGAGAAGAGGCATAATATTTTTTTGCGATTTCTGGTTTACCAATGGATGCTGCAAAACGGGCCAAGCACCAATCGTCATAAGCATACTCCAATGTTTTTGCAGTTGCTTCAGAATAATCGGGATAGGGCACATATCCTAAACGGTTATAGGGTTCAAAACCATTTCTACCAACAGAGGGTAAATGACCTTGTGCTTGTGTTTGATGCAACATTGCCTCTAGTGTTTTTTGAGGGTCAACGGTATGAATACCTTTTAACCAAGCATCGGCTAACACAGAAATAGAGTTGTTACCAATCATACAGTTACGATGACCAGGACTACACCACTCGGGCAAGAAGCCACTCTCCTCATACGCATTTACTAAAGATTTAGTGATGCGAGCACTAACCTCGGGATAAACAAGGGTAAAGAAGGGATGCACTGCACGGAAGGTATCCCAAAAACCATTATCGGTATACATATATCCAGCATGGATTTTTCCATCGTATGGACTATAGTAAATAGGATTGCCAGTAGCATCAAATTCATAAAATTCGCGAGGGAATAATAGCGTACGATACAGACAAGAGTAGAACACACGCATCTGCTCCTCTGTGCCACCCTCTACTTGAATACGACCTAAATCTTCGTTCCATTTCTCTTTCGCTGCCATCTTAACCGTCTCAAAAGAGGGCTTTGCTATCTCAGTGTTGAAATTGAGTAAAGCTTGTGCAGGACTTATAAAAGAGGAGGAGACACGTACTGTTAAATCGGTACCTTCCGTTGCATCAAAAGCAACATATGCTGCCGTTGTATTATGCTCAGCTTCGAGCGATTGAGGGGTTACTACGCCATTTGTCATGGTGCCATACAACTGAATAGGACGGTCAAATTCCATCACAAAATAGTTGGCAAAGTTAGTAGGAACACCACCACTGTTGTTTTTTGTATAACCGGTGATACGACGATTTTTTACATCAATTTTCACCGCACTTCCACCATTATAGGCATCTAACACAAGATATTGTTTCTTATTAGGCGCATATTTTATAGAGAAAATAGCACTACGCGAAGTAGAGGTGATGGCGGTTGATGTACCATTATCAAACGTTACTTGATAAAAATAGGGTGTAGAGATTTCAT
>JAQWAN010000029.1 GCA_028707655.1 Bacteroidaceae bacterium | reverse complement strand
AGACATCCAGGGTAAACGTGTCAAATCCCAATAGGTCTTATCTTTAGGATGTGGAATATAGGGGTTAGCTGCACCAGCTAGTTGTAAATGGAGTGGGGTGTTTAGTCCCATACGATAAAGCCCGTCTACAAATTTTCCCGGTTTATTTTTATAATGCTCGTCTATAATACCTGAGACACCAATATTAGAGGAGAACATAAGTGTTTCTTCTACCGTTAAATAGCCAAAACCACCTCTGCCCCAGTTATAGTCGCGCATCTTTCTGCCATACATCTCTTTTATACCGTTGCCTGTGTCAAAACCAGCATCAGGTGTTATCTCCCCATCTTCTAACGCCACCATAACAGAGGCTACTTTAAAAGTAGAACCGGGTTCAGAAAGATTTCTTAATGCATTGTTTGTACGTTCGTAATATTTTCCATTCCCTGCTCGTTCAAGATTTACGATTGCTTTAATATCTCCTGTTTTTACCTCCATCAGAAGCGCTAATCCAGAGATTGCACCAATCTCCTCGAGCTTACTGCGGAGGGCTTCTTCTGCAATATCTTGCATCTCCACATTGATGGTACAAACCACATCATCTCCATCTATAGGTTCTTTATCGATGAAGTCGATGTATTTATTCATCACTTTCTGTTTGTGTTTTATGCCCGGTTTTCCTCTTAAGATGGAATCGAAGGAGTACTCTATACCACAGATGGCGGAGTCTTTATTGGGAGCCGGATTTTTTATCTTGCCAATGGTACGTTCTGCCATAGAGCCAAATAGACGAACACGATTGTTAAAGGTTTCGTAGTGAAAACCGCCACTATAACTACTCAAGGAGAATAGAGGTAGTTTCTTTATCTCTTTTAGTTCCAGATAGGAGATACGTTTGGGGTAGAGTAGTAGGTTTCGTTTGTTCTCTTTGCGTCCGGTGATTAATAGCTGTTTGAAATGTCTGGTGCTTTTGTCTGGAAAAATTAAGTGCAGTCCCAAGCTGATGCGGTCTATGTTTTTCCATAAGATAGAGTCGCGTTTCTGTTGGTATTTCTCCTGTTGTCTTTTATTGGCAGCAGTTACCATAAAATCCATATAGATTTTGTAGCGAGGCATACTGCTTGCTAACACTTTTCCACTAGTGGAGAGAATGTTTCCTCGGTGTGGTTGAATCTCGATACTATCTTTGGTGAAACGGCTGGCAGCTTGCTCCCATTTGGCTCTTTCTCCAAACATGATATAGGCTGCTTTACCAATAATGGCTAAAGCAACGAGTGTAAACAAGACAACAATAACTAAAAAGCGTGCAGTTGTTTCTTTCTTTCGGTGTCCTAAATTATTCATCTATCTTCTCTTTAGATGTTATAACAAAGGGAGGCAATTTACTTGGTTTAACCTCACTATGATATTTCTTTAGCAGTGACTCTATGTTTGTTCGTCTTGTGAGTTGCATTAGTTGCGCCGATTTAGCAAGGGCGTCATATTTCTTGGTAACGAGTTCTGATTTTAGTTTTTGAATAACAATCTGATCGTGTTGACTACCGTAACGGTTCCCGATATAAAAAATGGACAAAACACCCATCAAGAAGATCAGTCCGGCTTGCTTTCTAACCGCTTCGCTATCTAGCGCATCGCCCAATATGATCTTTGAAAAGGTCAATTTTGTAGGTTGTTTTTGCTTCTCAACCCTTATTGTGTCTTTCTTTTTACTTTTTCTAAAATGGAATCTCATACACTAATAATCAGAACGATGTTTTTAAATCTTTTCTACAACACGCAGCTTAGCACTCCTGGAGCGAGGATTTTGATTCATCTCCTCTTCGCTAGGTAGGATTATTTTCTTTGAAATAATTTTAAAAGGAGAGGTTCTGTTTCCATAAAAATCTTGTGAAATGATGCCCTCTATGTTTCCTGATTTCATAATGTTCTTAACAATACGGTCTTCTAAAGAGTGATAAGTGATAACGACTAGTCGTCCACCTGGCTTAAGTACCTTGATGGTTGCTTGTAGCATCTCTTTTAATGCATCCATCTCCTCATTCACCTCAATGCGTAATGCTTGAAACATCTTAGCCATCTCTTTTTTCTCTCGTTCTCTTCCAAATAAAGAGCGCGTTAGTTCGACCAATTGATGGGTTGTTTCAATACGGGCTACCGCACGTTCTCTAACAATCTTAGCTGCTAATCTTCTACTCTCTTTAATCTCTCCATAGAGATAGAAAAGTGTGGCTAGTTGTCTCTCTTCGTAGGTGTTGACAATCTCTGCTGCTGTTTTCTGTGCTCGTTTATTCATCCGCATGTCAAGCGGTGCATCAAAACGAAAAGAAAACCCTCTTTCTGCCTCGTCAAGATGATGAGAGGATACGCCTAGATCGGCTAAGATTCCATCTACTTGCTCTACGCCATGATACTTTAGAAAGTTTCTTAAATATTTAAAGTTACTTCTTACAAAAGTGAAACGTGGATTGTCAATACAGTTTTTTATTGCATCCAAGTCTTGATCAAAAGAGTAAAGATGACCGGTATCTCCCATCGCCTCTAGTATTGCTCTAGAGTGTCCACCGCCTCCAAAAGTGGTATCCACATAGATTCCTTCTGGATGTATGTTCAGTGCCTGGATGCTTGCTTCTAGTAAGACAGGTATGTGGTAGTTGGTGGTTTGTTTATCGTTTGTTGTCATTATGGATGAATGCTCTTTAATTTGAGCCTATACTCCTCATTTTAAATGCCGTTCCTTTTTTTCTGAGGAGAAAAAGCTGGTTTAATTATAAATTATACTAGGTGTAAAGGTAGGTATTAATGCGGTAATATCCACATTAATTATCTCTTTTTTAAGAGATAGTTATTAACAGATTGTTAACAAATTAATCGTTTGTTGCTGCATACGGTTATAGAACGTCGATTTGCTTAAATCTAATTCTTTTTTTTGTTCACTTCTGTGAATAGGGTGTGATTTTTTTTTGTAACCAACAGCTGTTTTTTTTCTACTTCTGTTTACTCTTTAGACGTATAGACTCTTTTGGATGGATGGAGAATAACTGCTGTTTTCATTGCTTTTCTTTGCAGCTGTGCAACGTCTTTGTTTGTGCAGCAGAATGACGTCGTATTGCGTTGTCTTTAAAAAAGATAGCCCAGATAAATTTAACTTATCTGGGCTATCTACGGTATATTAAGCGTATTATCTCTTTACATACATTTTAGTAATATCTCTTTAACCACAATTCCAGTGACATCTTTATCTTCTCCGCAAGCAACTTCTCTTTCGTTAAAGCGGCGTTCAATCTCGTTGATGGTATCCTCTGCAATGTTCACCTCACTTAGACGTGTTTGTAAGCCTAGGCTGCGGAAAAAATCTTCCGTTTTATCAATCGCTTGTTGCGCTCTTGTTTCTGGTAAACCAGAGGTGATACCCCAGATACGTTCGCCATATTGAATCAATTTGGCTTTCTTCTTATCCACAAGCGTACGAAGTAGTCCTGGGAAAACGATGGCTAGTGATGCTCCGTGAGTAACCTCTTTTAGTGCCGTTAACTCATGACCAATCATGTGTGTAGACCAGTCTTGTGAAACACCCATGGAGATAAAACCATTCAATCCCATTGTTGCGCCAAGCATAAACTCTGACATTAGGTCGTAGTCTTGTTGGTTTTCCTTGATTAATGGTGCTATTTGTGTGAGCATCATTAAAATGCCCTCTGCCCATCGGTCCATCATGCGCGACTCATTTGTTTTTGTTAGGTATTGCTCCATAACATGTACAAATGTATCTGCTATACCACATGCTACTTGATAGGGTGGCAAGGAGTAGGTTGCTGTAGGGTCTAGGATGGAAAAGGTTGGGTAACAACTACGAAATGCATATTTTTCTTTGCTTTCTTTTTTAGATATAACAGCTCCGTTGTTCATCTCTGAACCGGTAGCTGGCATTGTTAAGATGGTGCCCATTGGTATGGTCTCTTGAGCTTCTCCCTTGAGTACGATATCCCAAGCATCTCCATCATAAAGTAATCCAGCTGCTATAAGTTTAGTTCCATCAATAACGGATCCGCCACCAACAGCAAGAAGAAAGTCTACTTTTTCTTTTTTTCCTACTTCGATTGCTTTTCTCAGTGTCTCAATGGTAGGATTCGATTCGATGCCCCAATATTCGATACAGTCTTTTCCTTCTAGTGCACTGATAACTTGCTCGTAGATGCCGTTCTTTTTCACACTGCCTCCACCAAAAGTAACCATGATCTTTTTATCAACAGGAATCTCATTTGCTAGTTGTGCTATCATCCCTTCTCCGAAAATTAATCGTGTGGGATTTTGGAAAATAAAATTGTTCATAAAATAGAAGTATTTTTATTATTTTACTGCAAAGGTATAATTATTTATCTATCTTTGAACAAAAAATAGGTATATGCAGGTGGAACTTGGTAAATTTAACGTTTTAGAAGTTGTTAAAGAGGTTGATTTTGGTGTTTATTTAGATGGTGGCGAATCGGGAGAAATCCTGCTTCCAACTCGTTATGTGCCAGAAGATTGTGAAGTTGGTAGCTTTTTGTCGGTATTTATTTATCTAGATATTGAGGAGCGTTTAATCGCAACGAATCTAACCCCCTATGTTGAGGTAGGACAATTTGCATACCTCGAAGTGGCATGGGTGAACCAGTTTGGTGCCTTCTTAAACTGGGGCTTGATGAAAGATTTATTTGTTCCTTTTCGCGAGCAAAAAATGGAGATGAAAGTTGGTCGTAAATATATTATTCATGCCCATGTTGATGAAGAGAGTTATCGAATAGTTGCTTCTGCTAAGGTGGAACGCTATCTATCGACAGAAGAACCTCCCTATGCAACAAATGACAAGGTCGAATTGTTGATTCAGCAGAAAACCGATTTAGGATTTAAGGCTATTGTAGACAATTCGTTCAGTGGCTTGATTTATGATAATGAATTGTTCCAAGATTTATCTACGGGCGACCGCGTAGTTGGTTATGTTAAATATGTGCGTCCCGATGGAAAGATTGATTTGCGTTTGCAACCATCTGGTGCAAGAAACGTTTCTCTCTTTGCCGAACGATTGCTAGAATATATTGTTTCCAATGGGGGAAGCATACCTCTTACCGACAGGAGTCCTGCCGATACAATTTATGATACGTTTGAAGTGAGTAAAAAAACTTTTAAACGTGCAGTTGGTGAACTGTATAAGCATCAGAAAATTGTATTAGAGAAAGATGCTATTCGTCTTGCTTCATCGCTTTAAACCGATTTTTTTTAGTTAAAATGTGGCTTAATTTATGATTTAATAAATTTTGTTAGAAAAGTCATACCTTTATTTACCGTATTAACTATTCTTTTTTATATCTTTGACGCCCTTTGCGAAGAGATTTAGAAGTTAATTATTAATTAAGAATAGCAATGAATACAAAAAGTTTACGTCAGTTTTGTTTGTTTTTAGTTCTGTTTTCCTGTGGCATAGCTTGGGCTCAAGCGCCAGCTGGTTATTATGACAGTGCTTTAAATAAAAACAAAGAACCTTTATTGAGTGCTCTACACGATATTGTAGGTCCTCACACCACAGTTAGTTATACAGGACTATGGTCTGTTTATAGAACCTCAGATCGCCGTGCTGATGGGACCGTTTGGGATATGTATTCCACTTCTAAGTTTACGTTTGGTTCCGATCAATGTGGTAGTTATTCAAGTATTGGAGACTGTTACAACCGTGAACACTCATTCCCTAAGAGTTGGTTTGGCAAATCGAGTCCAATGGTAAGTGATGCTTATCACATCTATCCAACCGATGGAAAAGTGAATGGACAACGTAGTAACTATCCATATGGTGAAACCAATAGCGGGTCGCAAGTATCTTCCCATGGAGATGTTCATCCATTAGGTCAGTTAGGTCCCTGCTCTTTCCCTGGTTATTCTGGTACTGTTTTTGAACCAGTAGATGAGTATAAAGGTGATTTTGCACGTACCTATTTCTATATGGCTGCTTGTTATAAAAATCGTATCTCTTCTTGGAATAGCCCTATGTTATCGAATGATGACTATCCTTGTTATACTACTTGGGCTATCAACCTATTACTTAAATGGTCGCGTCAAGACCCCGTTAGTGATAAAGAGATAAACAGAAATAACGCTGTTTCTGCTTATCAACATAATAGAAATCCATTTATTGATTATCCTGAATTAGCTGAATTTATCTGGGGCGATAAAATGTCTGCCGATTGGCAACCAGGTGGTGAGGTTGTTCCAGAACTTTCCACTCCAGTAGATGCTTCTTCTATCAACATGGGCCTTACCGCTACTGCAAGACCATTAGCTAAAGTGATTCAAGTGAAAGGTGCTAATCTTACAGAGGATGTTACTGTAACTGTTTCTAATGCTACTAATTTTTCTTTGTCTGCTGCAACATTAACTGCTGCTCAGGTAAACACAGGTGTTGACTTAACAGTTACTTTTTCTGCAACTACTGCAACTGTAGCAACTACCACTTTGACCATTAGCAATGCAAATGTAACTTCTACGATAAGTTTATCGGCACAAGCTGTGGAGGGTATCCCTGCTCAACCAGCTGAAGATATTAAACCAACCTCTTTTGTAGCCAACTGGACTAATGTGCATGGTGCTGTAAACTATTCATTAAGTGTATCAGATGATACCGGTGTATTGCCTGGTTTCCCTGTTGAAGTAGCAGCTGTTTTAAATGCATATACTGTTGCAGGTTTAACACCATCTACAGCTTATACCTATCAATTGACCTATGGCGATGTTACCTCTAATGTAGTAGAAGTATCTACTCCAGAGTTAGAAAAGGTAATCTCTTTTGTTGCTCCTGCAGGTGGTTATGATTTTGCAGCTGTTCCTGGTTCTCCTTCAGAAATGAAAGAAGTGGTGCTTTATACAGAAAATGTAACGGAGGATGTAACAGTAACTATTGCTGCTCCTTTTGAAATAAGTAAAGACAAAGCTACTTGGGCACAAAGCCTATTGTTAGATGCTTCGGGAGAAAGTTTCTACTTACGTTTAGCTGCTACTAGTGTGGGCTCTTATACCGCTGTATTAAATGCATCTACTACAACTACCGAAGGAGATGAAGTGGATGTTACAGGTATCTCTTCTGCACCCGTTTCGTTTGTAGAAGATTTTGAAGCTGCAACTAGCGGTGGTTACTACACACAAGAAGTGCAAGGTTCTGTTGCTAATTGGGATTTTGTAGATGCAGGAGTATGGGGTTCGTCAGGCGACCGTTATAACGGAAAACTTGCTGTTAGATTCGGTAAATCGGCTACTTCTTCTATTACCATGTTAGAGGATAAGTTGAATGGTGCTTCTACGCTTTCTTTCCAGATAGCACGCTACGGTGGTGACACAGAGGGTACTATCGATGTTTTCTACTCCGTAGATAAGGGAGATAATTGGACAAAACTTGGTAGTGAGGTTATCTCAGCTACTACGCTTACTGAATATACCTATACCATTAATACATCTTCACCAGTACGTTTGAAATTTGCGCAAGTAGATGGTAAACGTCTTTGTTTAGATGATGTTACTTTAAGTGACTATGTGAGTGGTGTAGACAACGCACTTGCTTCTAAAACATTAGATGCTTTTTGTGCTAACGGTCGTTTAGTTCTTGAATCTACTATAGACCAACGTGTAAAAGTTTATTCTGCAGACGCAATGACTCTTTTTAACGAAGATGTAGCAGCTGGAACAAAAACAATTACTTTACCTCGTGGTATGTATATTGTAGTAGGTAACGATACTTCTAAGAAAGTTATAATCAAATAAGAATGAAAAAATTATCAATGATCAGGAGTGCCATGGCACTCCTTTTCTTTATTCCTTTTTTTGTATATGCGCAAGAAGCGCCAGTAGATTATTATAAAAATGCAGAGGGATTAAAGAAAGCAGCGTTAAAAACCGCACTTCACCAGATAATTGGAACAGCGGATGTATTAGGATATGGTAGCGGATCGGGCAAAACATGGTCTGGCTTTTGTCAGGTGGATGTAGGCGAAGATGGCTACTATGTAGATATGTATTCTAATGAGAAAGCTAGTGTAAACGGACAGGGCCCTGGCTCTGGCATGAATATTGAACACTCCTTTGCTAAGAGTTGGTGGGGACGTGTTAAGAATCAAGCCTATCGTGATATTCAACAGTTGCGCCCCTCTAACTCACGTGCTAATTCCGCTAAAGGAAGTTGGCCAATGGCAGTAGTGGATGGTAAAACAACTTACGATAATGGTTCTATCAAGGTGGGTCAATCGAGTAGCCGACCAGGTGGAGAGATTACTGCATGGGAACCAGAAGATCAGTATAAGGGCGACTTTGCTCGTATATATATGTATATGGTGACTTGTTATGAGAATTTTGATCAGATGTGGACAGGTAACTCTGTGAATCAGATCGATAATAACACCTATCCTGTTTTTGAGGATTGGACTACACAATTAATGCTTAAATGGTCGCGAGAAGATCCTGTTTGTGCCTTTGAGATTGAACGAAATAATAAAGTATACGGTATTCAAGGAAATAGAAATCCTTTTGTGGATTATCCTGAACTTGCGGAGTATATCTGGGGATCCAAGATGGATACGCCTTGGTACACCTATGTAAGTACAGAACCTATTTTCCTTTCTCCTGCTGACCAGAGTCTAGTGGAAGTAGGAGCGATTATGTTAGATGGGTCAGTTGACTATGTACTGCCTATTTCTGCAAGAAATTTGACAGCCGATGTAACACTTTCTGTGCAAGCACCAGGCTTTTCTTTAAGTACTACACAGCTAACCAAAGAGGCTGCTAACAATGGAGCAGATGTGGTTATAACGTATACCTCTTCTGCGGTTGCAGATGTGACCACCGATTTAGTGATTACTAGTGGCGATTTAACAACAACGGTTCAGTTGCATGCTGTGGCGGTTGATGGTATTCCTGCATTAGCTGCTTCAGAAATTACAACCACCTCTTTCGTGGCACAATGGGCGCCTGTATTGTCGGGTACTTGTGCGTTTACCCTCTTTGATACGGACAAAACAACTGTTATATCTGGTTATCCTGTGGAGGTGTCATCTCCTACTGTAACCTATACAGTAACCGATGTATTGCCAGAGCATACCTATTACTATCAAGTATCACAAGGTGAGAATGTTTCTAATTTTGTTAAAGTAACTACATTAACACCTATATCTGTATTAACGACTAATCTACCCGATGGCTCGTTAGATTTTGTAGCTATCATTGACCAACAAGCTCCTGTTAAGACGGTAGAGGTAATTACCGAGAATATAAAGGACCCTATTGTTGCAACCATTGCTGCTCCCTTTGAGTTAAGTGTTGATAATGCTAATTGGAGTCAAGAAGTGATGCTTCCTAAAACAGGTGGTACTATTTCTGTCCGTATGCCTATCTCCTCTACACTTCGTACCGATGCATCTACTCTTTTGTTAACAACGGCCGATGCTGCAATAAAAGAGGAATTAACCGTTAATGGTGTTGTGCAAGAACCTATCTCTTTCTTAGAGGATTTTGAACAGGGATCGAAAAGCAGTTACTCAAAAGGTACCGCTACTTGTTCTATGGGTGCTTGGGAATTTAATGATGCTGGACTTTGGGGCTCTACTGCAGATGCACATCATGGCAATCTAGCTGTTCGTATGGGACGCGATTTATCCTCTGGATCTTATGTGGAGAGTAAATTTGATAAACCAAATGGTGCTGCTTCTTTGCGTTTCTATGCTGCTCGCTATGGTAATGATGCTACGGCGGCTATCCGTGTTCTTTATTCGATAAATGCTGGAGTAGATTGGATTGAATTGGGACAAGAAACAATAACATCTACACAATTGCAAGAGTATGCGTATACCATCAATACCTCCTCTCCTGTACGTGTGCGTATAGAGAAGATTAGCGGTAAACGTATCAACATAGATGATATCACGCTTAGTGATTACACAGCGGATGGTGTAACGAACCTTTCTCAAGAGGAAGTGCTTGTTACAGCTACTAAAGGTGCTGTTGCACTCTCTTTGCAAACAAAACAGATGATAACTATTTATACCATTGCTGGTGCTCCTGTGTATCACCAATTATTGCCTGCTGGTAATGTGCGTATTAAATTGTTGCCTGGATTATATATTTTACGTTATGATAATGCAGCTCGTAAATTATTAATCCGATAGTTTTATTGAAATATAACTTTGCAAAGTGTAAGAAAAAGAGTGATTTATTTTGAATTGTTATTCTAGTTTACGTACTTTGCATAAATACAAATATTAAATAGAGGACAATATTATGACTTCAAACATGGAGAAGCCCTACGTAGTAGGCATTGATATAGGCGGAACAAATACCGTCTTCGGTATAGTTGACGCACGTGGTACTATTTTAGCTAGTGATTCTATTAAAACGCAAATCCATGCAACCGCTGATAAATATGTGGATGCAGTTTGCGAACGTTTACTCCCACTTATCCAGTCACAAGGTGGCATTGAAAAGATTAAGGGAATTGGTGTAGGTGCACCGAATGGTAATTATTACAGTGGTACTATTGAATTTGCTCCAAATTTACCTTGGAAAGGGGTTATCTCTTTAGCTGCCATGTTTGAAGAACGTTTAAGCATCCCTACTGTATTAACCAACGATGCAAATGCTGCAGCCATTGGTGAGATGACATATGGTGCTGCACGTGGTATGAAAGACTTTATCATGATTACACTTGGAACGGGTGTAGGTAGTGGTATTGTTATCAATGGTCAACTTGTTTATGGACATGATGGCTTTGCAGGTGAACTTGGACACGTTGTTGTACGCCGTGAGAATGGTCGTATGTGCGGTTGTGGTCGTAAAGGTTGCTTAGAAGCTTATTGTTCTGCTACAGGTGTTGCTCGTACTGCTCGTGAGATGCTACAGGCTAATTCTGATGCTAGTTTATTGCGCGATATACCAGCTGAATCTATTATGTCTAAAGATGTATATGATGCAGCGGTTAAGGGAGATAAATTAGCTCGTGAAATATTCAACTTTACTGGAGAGATTCTAGGAGAGGCTTTGGCCGATTTTATTGCTTTCTCTAGTCCAGAAGCAATCATCTTATTTGGTGGCTTGGCTAAATCTGGCGATTACATCATGAATCCATTAAAGAAAGCGTTGGATGAGAATATATTGAATATTTTCAAGGGTAAAGCTAAAATTTTAATTTCTGAGTTGAAAGATTCGGATGCAGCCGTATTGGGTGCTAGTGCTTTGGCTTGGGAGATTAAAGACTTGTCTTAATAGGTTCTAACCTACTATAAGATACTAAAAGAGGGTAAATCAATTGATTTACCCTCTTTTTTATAGTGTTGTTTTAATAATCAGCTTAAAGTTTCTGTTGCTTTATTGAACAGATAGCTTTTGAATTTTCATACTCAATGTTTGGCAGGCTGCCCCGTTTTTCATTGATTTGTAGCGGTTTAATTGATACTTCAACTTTGCTACTAAATTCTCGTTTGTTGTTTTCTTTGTTTTCATAATTCCTCTTTTTTTTGTTCTCCACGTTTTGAAGAACGGTTTATATAATCCTTTTAATTGTGCTACAAAGATACGAAACTTATTCGAGTTATGTTCTATAACATATAAATTGGCTAATTTATTAACTTATATTATAAGTGTGTTGTTGATTTGGCTGTTTTGTATACATATTTATAGTTCCTATAACAATAAAAAAGGACACTAATCCAATTAGTGTCCTTTTTTATTGCTATAAATCTTTTAGTGGATCTATTATTCTGCAGGAGAGATAGCACCAGCTGGGCAAACCTCTGCACAAGCTCCACAATCTGCACATAGTTCAGGGTCGATAGAATAGATATCGCCCTCTGAGATTGCGCCTACTGGGCATTCGTCAAGACATGTTCCACATGCCATACAGTCTTCACTTATTACGTAAGCCATTTTCTTAAATTTTATAGGTTTATACTAAATAGACGACAAATGTAATTTAATTATTCTTTTTCTAAAAGGAAGAACCGGATTTTAATATAAATTTAATCAATATTTTTTTTATTCATTATGTGAATCTTATTGTTTGCAATATCTTTGTTCTTCATTCGTTATTTAAGCATAATATAGATATATCGTGAAAAAAATACTACTTCTTCTTTGTTTCGTTATACTGGCTCTACCTGTTATGTCACAGATGGAGCGTGTTCAGTATCGCCCCTATATTGACCAACGTAGATATCACTACGGCTTTATGGTAGGTTTGCATACCCAAGACTATGAATTTGTTAATAATGGCTTTATTACCCCTAGTGGAGAG